>NZ_CALLZT010000111.1:0-12988 GCF_937858515.1 uncultured Gordonia sp.
ACTGCCGACGTCGCGTCGAGGTCGAATGCCTACCGATCGCGACGTGACGCCCAGCTGACACGCCGGGGTGGGCGGGACTTCCCCGCCTGCCCCGGCGCTGTCATATCCGCGCCCCGGCGCTTGTCATATACGGGTGCGGGTGACCGTGACCTGTCTGTCCCGCCTGTACCGATTGCCTTCAGCGAGGAGCCGCCGTGACGCCCCAGGCGATCTGCAGGGTCGGCGTGGTCGGCGCGGGTCAGATGGGTGCCGGCATCGCCGAGGTCTGCGTCCGGGCGGGCACCGACGTGCTGGTCTACGACAGGACCCCCGAACTCGCCGCCGACGGCCGGGCCCGTGTGCTGCGCTCCCTCGATCGCGGTGTGTCCGGCGGCAATATCACCGCACGCGAACGCGACCAGGCGTCGTGGCGGCTGACGTTCACCTCCGACCTGACGACGTTCGCCGACAGGCAATTGGTCATCGAGGCCGTCGTCGAGGACGAGAGCGTCAAGACCGGCCTGTTCGCCGAACTTGATGCGATCGTGACCGATCCCGATGCGGTGCTCGCGTCGAGTTCGTCATCGATCCCGATCCTCAAGCTGGGCATGGTAACTGCCGACCCCGGCCGGGTGATCGGCATGCACTTCTTTCATCCGGTCGCGGTGCTGCCGCTGGTCGAGTTGGTGGGCACACTGTTGACGACGGCCGAGACATCCACGCGCGCAGAGGCTTTCGCACACGACGTCCTCGGCAAGCAGGTGGTGCATTCGGACGACAGGTCCGGGTACATCGTCAACGCGTTGCTCGTGCCGTATCTGCTGTCGGCAATTCGTATGGCGGAGAGCGGATTTGCTTCTGTCGACGACATCGACAAGGGGATGACTCTCGGCTGCGCGCATCCGATGGGGCCGCTGAAGGTGGCCGATCTGGTGGGCCTGGACACCGTCAAGGCGATCGCCGACAAGATGTACGAGGAGTTCCGCGAACCCCTGTACGCGCCGCCGCCACTGTTGCTGCGCATGGTCGACGCGGGTCATCTGGGCAAGAAATCGGGCCGCGGATTCCACACCTATGGCGCAGCCCCCTCCAGTGCCGCTCGGTGAGGTCAGCCACAATGCTAGCTAGGCGCTTGCATTTGCTAGCAATGCGCGCTTACCGTGGAGAGGTCAGAAAAACACCCACCGCCCAACCCCGCCACTTCGGTAGGCGCACGAGGACCGCATCCGGGCCCGTGAGTTGAAGGGTAAAGGGTACAGGACCTAAGGAGTTCGACATGACCACTCTCGCCACCCCCCTCTACGCAGTCGTCGGCGCCGGCGATCTGGCCCTCACCCAGCTCAACGAGGCCGTCGCCTCGCTGCGTGAGCGCACCGAAGCCGCCACCGAAGACGCCCAGGCCCGCTTCGAAAAGGCCAAGGTTCGCTTCAACGAGCTGCCCGAAGAGGTTCCGGCCAGCCTCGAAGAGCTCAAGGGCAAGTTCACCGCCGATGAGGTCAAGGAGCAGGTCGACGCCTACGTCGCCCTGGCCACCACCTTCTACAACGGCCTGGCCGAGCGCGGCGAAGAGGCTCTCGACCGTCTGCGCACCCAGCCGCTGGTCGCCGAGAACATCGAGCGCGCCGAGAAGGTCTACAACGACGCCGTCGAGCTGACCGAGGACGCCCTGGGCGTCGTCTCGACCCAGACCCGCGCCGTCGGTGAGCGTGCTGCCAAGCTGGCCGGCACCGTCAGCGGCAAGACCGTCGACGCCGCCGCAGCCGTCGAAGAGGCCGCCGAAGGTGTTGCCGAGAAGCTCGAAGAGGCCGCTGTGGCCATCGAGGACGCCGGCGCCAAGGTCAAGGCCGACGCCGAAGAGGCTGCTGCCGACGTCGCCACCAAGGCTCCGGCCCGCAAGGCTCCCGCCAAGAAGGCTCCGGCCAAGCGCGCCCCGGCCGCCAAGTAATTTCGCGTAGCAACAGACACCCCCGTGGTCTTTGAGACCACGGGGGTGTCTGTAGTCAGTGTGGTTCAGTCGAGGGCGGCGACGCGGGCGCGCTCGGTCTCGATGTCGAAATCGGCTTTGGGCCAGTCCAGTTCGAGGTTTTCCAGGGTCTCGATCAGGAGTTCGCAGATCGAGAGCCGGGCGAACCACTTCTTGTTGGCGGGAATCAGGTGCCAGGGTGCCGAGTCTTTGTCCGTCTTGTCGAAGATCGCCTGGTACGCCTCGAGGTAGTCGTCCCAGAACCCGCGCTCGTCGATGTCGCCCGGATTGTATTTCCAGTACTTGTCGGGGCGTTCGAGCCGTTCGGCCAGCCGCGCCTTCTGCTCGTCCTTGGACACGACGAGCGCGCATTTGATCACGGTGGTGCCCGCGGCGACGAGTTCGGATTCGAACGCGTTGATCAGTTCGTAGCGCCCCGACCATTCCGACTCGGGCACCAGATTGTGCACGCGCACCGGGAGCACGTCCTCGTAGTGGGAGCGGTCGAAGATGCCGATCCGGCCCGCGGGCGGCAGCGCCTTGCGGATACGCCACAGGAAGTCGTGTTCGAGTTCTTCCTTGGTGGGTTTGCCGAAACCCCTGATTGTCAGCCCCTGTGGGTCGACGAGACCGCCCACGTGCCGGACGATGCCGCCCTTGCCCGCGGTGTCCATGCCCTGTAGCACCAGCAGCACCGAACGGTTGTCGCCCGCCCGTCCGTTGGCGTACAGCAGTTCCTGCAGGTCGGCCATGACCTGGCCGCGTTCGGCGAGCAGGCTTTCGCCGAACTCCTTGTCGCCGTCGAAACCGGGTGTCGACTCGGCGTCGAACTCGGCTATCGGTCCGGTCGCGCCGACCCGGAGCGCCTCGGTGGCGGTTGCGTTCCATCCTGGCTTGCGGTGTCGTGACATGTGCATCCCTTCAGACGCGTGCGAACTGATACTGCCAACAGGTTCTACTCGCGGAGTCCGGCCGCCGGTGGAGGAAATTCAGATCACGGGGGTGTAATCCGCGGCGGGGCCGCCAGGAACTCCTCACGTGATCCGTTGACGGCGACGATGCCCACGATCGAACTCCACACGAACATCGTCAGATAGTCGATCACCTCGCCGACCGAATCGCCGCCCTCGGCCATCCACCAGTCGACCGAACGGGTGATCGACCCGACCAGCGCGTGCGCCCACACCCCGACGCCCGAGATGTCGGCGCCGCGTTCGGTGAGCCGCATCGTGATCAGGACGGTGATCAGCTCGATGACCAATTTCTCCGAGTCGGCGCTGATCATGGCGTCGCCGGACTGCGAGGTCAGGGCGAATCGGTACAGATTGGGTTCGTCGGCCACGGAGGTGACATACACCTCGATCACGGTCCGGGTCAGCGAGTACTCGTCCGCATCGTCGGTGATGGCTGAGGTCAGGCGCGGCAGGATGGTCGACTCGAAGATCCGCGCGGCCATCGCCAGGCGCAGGTCGTTCTTGTCGGTGAAGTAGCGGTACAGCACCGTCTTGGACACCCCGATATGGGTCGCGATGTCGTCCATGCCGACGTCGGCGCCGAGCTCGTGCACCGCGCCGATCGCCCCGTCGATCAGATCGGTGCGCCGGGTGAGCCGATGCTGCTCCCAGCGCAGTTTGCGGCCGTCGGTCTTGCCGTCCTGATCGCCGCGGGCGGCCGTGATGTTGGCCAGCAACACCTGTTCGATGCTGCGCGTCATCGCGCCGGCCGCGGAAACTGCTGCACGGGCCGCGGCTGCGGGACTGGGACGGGTGGCCACGTGGCAAGCGTAGTGGCTGGTGCGCAAGACTGGTCCAATGCGGCAGATACAGGACGTAAGCCCTGCACCCACGAAGCCCCCGGCCCCGCCGTCGACAGCGTTCGCGCTGGGCGACAGTGCCGCCGACGAGCAACGTCGCCGGGATCTGACGAAGATGAAGGTCATCGCCACCGGATGCCTGGTCGTCGCGGCGATCATCTACCTGTTCACCAGGTATCTCGAGCATCGCGACGGCCACGACGTCGCGGCCTGGGTGGGGTATGTGCGCGCCGCGTCGGAGGCCGGGATGGTGGGTGCGCTCGCCGACTGGTTCGCCGTGACCGCGCTGTTCCGGCATCCGCTGGGGCTGCCGATCCCGCACACGGCGCTGATTCGTAAGAAGAAGGACGACATCGGCGATCAGCTTGGCGGGTTCATCGAGGACAACTTCATGACACCTGCGGTCATCGAGCATCGGGCATACACCCTGGAACTGCCGCGCAGACTGTCGACGTGGGTGGCCGACCCTGCCAACTCCACGCGGATCTCCGACGAGGTGGCGCGGGGCTTTTCCCTCGCGTCGGAGATGCTGCGCGACGAGGACATCGAAGGGCTGATCACCTATGCCATCAAATGGGCAGGTGAGCCGCAGTGGGCGCAGCCGCTGGGCCGGGTGCTCGAACAGCTGATCGCCGAGGACCGGCTCGAACCGGTGTTCCAGCTCGCCTGCGACAAGGCGCACGACTGGGCGCTCGGCAGCCAGGGACTGATCGACCGGATCATCGACGAGGACGTGGGTCCGTCGTGGAAGCCGAAGTTCGTCAACTCGTTGCTCGGCGACCGGATCTATCGGGAGCTCGTCGACTTCACGTACAAGGTGCGGGCCGACCCCGGACATCCGGTGCGTCGTTCGATACACACCTTCGTCCGCGACTTCGCCGACGATCTGCAGCACGACCCGGAGATGATCGCCCGGTTCGAGGCCATCAAGAACGAGCTGCTCGGCCGCGACGAGGTGGGCAACGCCGCGTCGACCGCCTGGAAGACCGGCAAGGCGGTGATCGAGCAGATGCTCGACGATCCGAACAGCACGCTGCGAAACTCATTGTCGGAGGCCGTTGTTCAGCTCGGTGTGCGGATTCGCGACGACCGGCCGCTACAGGAGAAGATGAACGGCTGGGTGGCGCGTTCGGGCAAACACATCGCCGAGAACTATTCGCGCGAGATCGTTTCGGTGATCACCGAGACAGTCCGCGGCTGGGATGCGGACGAGACCAGCAAGAAGATCGAACTCCAAGTGGGCCGGGATCTGCAGTTCATCCGGATCAATGGAACAGTCGTCGGTTCGCTGGCCGGGCTGGCCATCTATACGGTGTCGGTGCTGATCTTCTGACAGCATGTGATCGGATTGGCGGATGTGTACCCGGGTTGAACCAGATCACCACTGCTTGCATTTGTTAGCACTCGTGCAGATACTGGACCCTGCGATGAGAAAGCGAGTGTGACGGTGACAACGGACGGCGAGTCGGCCACCGGCGACGAGTCAGCAAACCACGGCGACGGAACCGGTGTCGCCGATGGCGGCCCTGTCGACGCCGTCGCGCACGCCGCCCAGGACGCGGTCACCCACGCCGCGCAGGACATCGGCACCTTCATCCGTTCACAGCGGGTCGCCGCCCAGGTGTCGCTGCGGCAACTGGCCGAACGGGCCGGGGTGTCCAATCCGTACCTCAGTCAGATCGAACGCGGCCTGCGCAAACCGTCGGCCGACGTGCTCGCACAGATCGCCAAGGGCCTGCGCCTGTCGGCCGAGGTGCTGTACGTTCGCGCGGGAATCCTGGAAGAGCGCCCGGCCAGCCCGGTGCGCGACGCACTGATCGCCGACGACGCGATCAGTGAACGACAGAAGCAGATGCTGCTGGAGATCTACGAATCCTTCCGCAAGGAGAACGCCGAAACGGCCCAGTCGGGGTTGCTGCAGGAGTTCGCATCGCGACAGGAAGATCCAGACCGACGAGGAAGAGACAACACATGACCGACAATCGACTGACCGCCGCATTCGGTCAGGTGGCCGACATCGTCGAACAGCTCCGCGATCGGGGCGAGGTCGTCAGCGGGCAGGTCGCCGGCAGGCTGTCGTCCGGGGTCGAGGACGCCAAGGAGAGCGCGCAGACCCGGCTCGAAGCGGCGCAGGCCGCCTTCGATGACGCGGTGGCGCAGGCCCTGGCCCGGTTCGACAAGGCCAAGGACAAGCTGTCGGTGGAACTGCCGGAGGAGTTCGAGGAACTGCTCGCCAAGTTCTCGCCCGAGGAACTGCGCAAAGTCGCCGAGGCGTACCTCGGTGTGGCCGCCGCGATCCTCAAGGCCCTGCAGGAGCGGGCCGCGACCCTGGGGCTGCCGGTGGCCGGTAAGTCCGGCGGGGCCGGCACCGACGGGGAGACCGACGAGCCTGCGCCGCTCGCGGTTGCGGCTCCCGTGGAGCCTGTTGCCGAGAAGAGCATTGTCGAGAAGCCGGTTGTCGAGAAGGACGTTGTCGAGGAGCCTGTAGCCGAGGAGCCTGCGGCTGAGAAGACGGCGCCGGCCAAGACCGCGGCCGCGAAGAAGGCCGCGCCCGTCAGGAGCGCCCCGGCCAAGAAGGCTGCTCCGGCCCGCACCGCCGCGGCCAAGAAGGCGGCTCCCGCCAAGAAGGCCGCTCCGGTCAAGAAGGCCGCCCCGGCGAAGGCCGCCCCGGCGAAGGCCGCTGCGACCACGACGGCGGTAGCCCAGAACGCGGCAGCCCAGAAGGCAACAGCCCAGAAGGCGGCCCCCGGCAAGAAGGTGCCGGCGAAGAAGACACCCGCCAAGAAGGCCGCCGCGACCCAGACATCGGCCGCGAAGGCCACCGGAACGGCTCGCAAAGCAGCGCCGGCGAAGCGGACGGCCAAGTAGCCGGCACGTCGGGTCACCAGGGGTCACTACAGTGGACCCGTGACTATCGCATCGTTTCTGGACTACGGCCGTAATCTCGTCCTGCTGCTGATCACCGTTGCCGCCGGTATCGCATCCGCCGTCGCGCTGGCGCACGCAGCGGTCCAGCGTCCCGACGCGTTTACCGCCGTCGACCGCCAGAGCAAGGTGTTCTGGGTGTCGATCCTGGCCGCGGCAACTCTGTTCATCTGGCTGTTCGGCGCCATCGGGATGCTCGGCATCATCGGTGTTGTCGCTATGCTCGTCTACCTTGTCGATGTGCGGCCGCGCGTCGACGCGATCCAGGGCAAGTCCTGGTTCAGCAAGAAGTAGCGTGCAAGCTCGCGATGGGCGAGCTCATATGAGGCGAAGAGAGGTCTGCGCGGTGGCGAACGAGTACCGGATCACCGATCTGGCGAAGGCGGCCGATGTCAGCGTCCGCAATATTCGCGTGTACCAGGATCGTGGTCTGCTGCCGCCGCCGAAGATTCTCGGACGCACCGGTTGGTACTCCGAAGAACACCTCGTCCGGCTGAAACTGATATCCGGGATGCTCGACCGCGGCTACACGTTCGCCACGATCAGTGAGCTGCTGCACGCCGCCCATCATGGGATGAAAGTGGAACAGGTGCTGCGGGGCACGCCGAAATCGGGCCGTTTCCGCAACTTCAAACGTGCCGCCACCATCACGATCACCGAATTGCGCAACAGTCTCGGCGCCAGCGACCGGACCATCGCGCTCAGCCAGAAGCTCGGCCTGCTCACCAAGGACGGCGCACATTACGCCATCCGCAACCCCGAGGTCCTCGAAGGCGCCGAGGTGTCTGGTCACGAGCGGCATCGAGATCGACGTCCTGCTCGACCGCTGGGTGCGGGTGCAGGACGACCTCGCCGACGTCGCGAAGAGTTTCGTCTCCATCATCACCGACAAGTATTTCAATGAGAATCTGCCCAATCTCGGGGACAAGGCCATCAAAGAGATGGCTGAATTGATCCAGACGGTCCGGCCGATGGCGCACGATATCGTCGAGACCACCTTCCGCAAGGCGCTCGACGAACAGATCTCCAAGGCGATCGGTGAGGCGTCGACGTACTTCAACGCGTCGCAATCGGCCACCCGGGACGCCGCCGAGCAGGCTGTCGAGGGGCAGGCCGTCGAGGGGCAGGCCGTCGACGATGGCCCCACCGACGATAAGCCGGAGCCGGATACCGGGAGCGCGGCGGAATAGGCCGCATCGGATGAGGAGCATGAAGTGACACGTAAATCGGTGATCGGTTACGGGGGCGCCGCGCTCCTCGGCGGTGCTGCGGCGGGTGTCGGCGCGGGCGTCGGGTTGCTGTTCGGGGCCATCACCTGGGAGGCGATCCGCGGTGCACGGCCCCTTGACGACGGGCCCGACGACCAGCTGGCATCACCGGCCGAACGCGTGGCCGGGATCGTACTCACCGCCGATGGCACCCGCCTCAACGTCGTCACCTATGGGCCGTCCGCGCGGGAGCAGGCCGATCGGGACGTGATCGTGTTCGTGCACGGATGGACGTGCACCACCGAGTACTGGAATCCGCAGCTGAACCACCTGCTCGCCGGCAGTTCCGGCGATCGCACCGTGGTGGCCTACGACCAGCGTGGGCACGGCCGCAGTGAACTCGGTACGCGCAAGCTGTCGGTCGACATCCTCGGACAGGATCTCGACGCGGTGCTCTCCCAGGTGGTGCCACCGGGACGTAAGGCCGTTCTCGTCGGGCACAGCATGGGCGGGATGACGATCATGTCGTGGGCGCAGCAGTTCCCCGACCGGGTCGCGCAGATCGCGTCGTCGGTGGTTCTGGTGTCCACCGCGGCGGCCGACGTGGTGCAGAACATCGACGTGCTGCCACAGGTCTTTCCGCGCTACACCACACCGTTCCGGCCGCTGGTGACCAAGATGATCACCTCGACGCCGATCCCGTTGCCGCGCACCGCAGTCGGGCACCGTGTGGCTCATTACGCGACCCTCGGGCCCGACGCTCGGGTGGCACACGTCAACTTCGTCGACGACCTGGTGTGCAACTGCAGCGCCCGTGCCCGCGCAGGCTGGGGTTCGGCGATGGGCAAGCTGAACGTCACCAGCGGCCTGCGGAATCTGACGGTCCCGGTGACCGTCGTCGTCGGCAGCGCAGACCGTCTCACGCCGCCCGCACACGCGGACTTCATGGCGGAGATGTTGCGCCACAACGGAACCCTGCGTGACTACGTCACCTATGACGGTGTCGGCCACATGCTGAGCATCGAGGCCGAGGACGATTTCAACATCCTCCTGGACAAGGTCCTGGCCGAGATTTCGCCTATTTCGTGACGGTCGTTGTAGGTCGTTTCGCCTATTTCGTGACGGCCGTCGTAAGTCTATCGTGACAGGATGAGCGTTGCGGGAAAGACCGTACTGATCACCGGTGGCGGTAACGGGGTGGGTGCCGAGACCGCGCGTCAACTGCGTGCCAGGGGTGCGAACCTCGTGCTCACCGACGTCGATCGCAGCGCGCTCGACGGCGTCGTCGGTGAACTGGGCGCCGGGCACGCGCTCGGCATCGTCGCCGATGTGACCGATCTGGCGGAGATGGAGTCGGCGGTGGCCGCCGCCACCGAACGTTTCGGCGGTGTGGACGTCGTCGTAGCGAACGCCGGAATCGCCTCGTACGGAAGTGTTCTCAATGTGGACCCGGCAGCCTTCTACCGGGTGATCGACATCAACATCAAAGGTGTGTTCAACACCGTCAGGGCCGCTCTGCCGTCGATCATCGAGCGCCGGGGTTATGTTCTCGTCGTCTCTTCGCTCGCGGCATTCGCCACCGGGGCGGGTATGGCCCCCTACAGCGCGTCGAAAGCGGCGGTGGAGAACTTCGCCAACACCCTGCGGCTGGAGGTGACCCATCTCGGCGTGGCCGTCGGCAGCGCCCACATGAGCTGGATCGACACCCCGCTGGTCCGTGATGCCAAATCCGACCTGCCGTCATTCGGCAAGATGATCAGCAGACTGCCCCCGCCACTGAGTAAGACGACCTCCGTCGACAAGTGCGGGAAGGCGTTCGTCAAGGGGATCGAGAAACGCAAACGACGCGTGTACTGCCCGGGGTGGGTGGGTGTGTTGCGGGTGATCAAGCCGCTGCTGTCCACCGCGGTCGCGGAGGCCTCGGTCGGCAAGGACGCCGCGACACTCATCCCGGAGAGTGACGCGGAGATCGCGGCGCTCGGGCGGTCGGTATCCGCCCGCTACGTCAACGACGAGTGATCGGACACGCGTTAGATTTCGCAGCCGACGAGGACCGGTTCGGGATGTAGGTCGACGCCGAAGGCGTCGCGGACTCCGGAGCGGACCTCGCGGGCCAATGTGAGTAGGTCTTCGGTGGTTGCTGGTCCCCGATTGGTCAGGGCGAGTGTGTGTTTCGTGGACAGGCGGGCGGGAGCATGTTCGCCCGGGTGGCCCTTGGCGAAACCGGCTCGTTCGATCAGCCAGCCGGCGGAGAGTTTCACCGCGCCATCGGGGGCCGGGTACTGCGGGATCGTCACGTCCTTGCCCAGGCGGGTCCTGATCCGGTCCAGGATCTCCGGCGCGCGGGCGGCGTCGACGATGGGGTTGGTGAAAAACGAACCGGCACTCCAGGTGTCGTGATCGTCGGGGTTCAGGACCATGCCCTTGCCGCCGCGTAGCGACAGGACGGCGGTGCGGACGTCGGCAGCGTCGGCGTCCTGTCCGGCGTCGACGCCGAGAGCGGTGAACAGTTCCCGGTAACGAAGCGGCCTGCTCCGGCGGTCGGGGGTCAGCCAGAACGACACCGCCACAACAACTTTGTCGGCGCGATACTTGAGAATGCTGCTGCGGTAACCGAGTTCGAGATCATCCGGGGTCAGGGTGCCGGCGGT
Source organism: uncultured Gordonia sp. (assembly GCF_937858515.1). Classification (NCBI taxonomy): domain Bacteria; kingdom Bacillati; phylum Actinomycetota; class Actinomycetes; order Mycobacteriales; family Gordoniaceae; genus Gordonia; species uncultured Gordonia sp. Next base: position 10,540 of record NZ_CALLZT010000111.1, read on the forward strand.
GCGGGTGGCACGGTCATAGACGTCGACCGACCGCAGAATGTCGGCGATCTCCACCCCGTAGGCGCCTACATTCTGTACCGGGGTGGCGCCGGTGGAACCGGGAATCCCGGACAGGCATTCGAGGCCGCCGAAGCCGTTGTCGATGGTCGCGGCGACCAGCGTGTCCCATTCCAGACCGGCATCCGCGCTCACGTACGGCTTACCGTCCTCATCGGCGGCGAAGGTGTATCCCGAACTCTCGATGACCACCGCGGTGCCGGGGAAACCGTCGTCGCCGATCACCAGGTTGGAACCGCCGCCGACGATCAGCACCGGGGTGCCGGCGTCGTCGAGCGCAGCGAGGGTCGCGATGAGTGAGGTGGTATCGGCGCAGCGCACCACATCGCGTGCGGGGCCGCCGAGGCGCAGCGTGGTCAGCCCGGACAAGAGCAGCGAGGAATCGGTCACGAAGTCAGCCTAATGACCGGCGGCCAGTGTCATGAACTTCGCCGACTTCGTCGGCTGGAGCGGTACCGTTACGGCCATGGCCACCAGGTTCGAGCATTCCGTCGACTACCCGTTCTCCACCGCCAGACTGTGGGAACTGTTCTCCGTCGAGAACTACTGGATCGATCTGCTCAAGGAGATCAACGGCGACTACGGTGTGCTGGAGGAATTCACCCGCGCCGGCGACACCGTCACCGTCGCGATGACCCAGAGCATCCCGGAAGCCAAACTGCCGTCGATCATCACCACCGTCCGCCGGGGCGATCTGAAGATTCCGCGCCGCTTCACCCTCAAATACGCGGGCGGCAACATCAGCGGCGACACCAAGGCGAGCGTGTCCGGGGTGTCGGCCGGCATCACGGGGAGCCAGATCAGTTCCGGTGACAAGGCGTCGACGCTGTACCGCGGAGAGATCAAGGTGTCGATACCGTTCGTCGGCGGCAAGATCGAGAGAATCGTCAAGAATGAGCTGGTGGACCTGTTCAACAGCGAACGCGACGAGACCATCAGCTGGGAAAGCCGAAACAGAAGCCAGGGGTAGGCCACTGTAGCCTGAATCGCATGGCAAGACGGCTCAGCTACTCCGCGCGCTACCCGTACCCCGCGGAACAGGTCTATCGGGCGCAGACCACACCGCGGTACTGGTACGAGATGATGGCGGGTTTCGAGATGTTCTCGCCCAAATGTGAGGTGGTCGACTTCACCTCCGACGATTCGGGCCTCAAGGTGGTCCTGCAGCAGACCATCGGCCGCGACCAACTGCCGCCGATCGCACAGACCGTCCTCAAGAAGGACATGGTGATCACCCGCGAGGAATCGTTGGGGATCTTCGATCCGGGTATGACCAAGGGCGATTACACCGCGTCGATCCCGGCGGGACCGGGCAGCCTCAAAGGCTGGCAGGAACTGTTCCCCACCGATACCGGCTGCACCCTGCGCAAGACCAGCGAGGTCAAGGTCTTCGTGCCGTTCGTCGCCGGCAAGCTCGAACAGCTGATGCTGGTCAACCTCGTCGACCTGTTCCGCGCGGAGGCCGCCTACGCCAAGGACTGGATCGTCAAGAACTTGTGAGCGCTGCCCGGGCATCGGGGCGCATCACCCGCGGCACCACCAACATCAACCGGTTGCGCCGCGTCGATCGTTGGATGGCGCATGAGCCGGCTGTCGTTGCCGCGCTGACCGGTCATGCGCGTCCGCTGGTCATCGACCTCGGTTATGGGGCCCGTCCGGATACGGCCGTGGAGATGGCCGGCCGGTTGCGTGTCGTCGCGCCCGATCTGGAGATGGTGGGGTTGGAGATCGACCGCGATCGGATCGTCGAACCCCGTGACGGGGTGCGGTTCGCGCTCGGCGGTTTCGAACTCGCCGGGCTGCGGCCAACGCTCGTGCGGGCGTTCAATGTGCTGCGGCAGTACGACGAGGGCGAGGTCGAGGCCGCGTGGGGGCAGATGCGGTCGGCGCTGGCACCGGGCGGGCTGATCGTCGAGGGTACGTGCGATGAGATCGGGCGGCGCTGCTGCTGGGTGCTGCTCGACGCCGACGGGCCGCGGTCGCTCACCTTCAGTTGGTCGCCCGCACATACCGGATATCCGTCGGAGCTGGCCGAACGGCTGCCCAAGGTGCTTATCCATCACAATGTGCCGGGCGAACCTGTCCACGAGTTGCTGGCCGCCGCCGATCGGTGTTGGGACATGGCCGCCGGCTTCGCCCCGTTCGGGCCGCGGGTCCGGTGGCGGCAGGCGCTGGCGTTGCTGCGGGAGTCGGGGGTTCCGGTGCGGGTGAGTCGGCGGCCGACTCGGGACAATGTGCTGACGGTTCCGTGGGGTGCGGTCAGGAGCCTCGGGTCACCGGACCCTTCGTGACCCTCGCTCCTTCGTCGCTTCGGCCTCAGGGATCAAGGAGATTTGGTCGCTCCTTCGTCGCTTCGGCCTCAGGGATCAAGGAGATTTGGTCGCTCCTTCGT
>NZ_CALLZT010000112.1:0-12999 GCF_937858515.1 uncultured Gordonia sp.
CATACTGGTCAGCCCCAGGAAACCGACCGCGATCCACCGCGAACGACGCACCGGCGTTGACCCCGAGGATCTGCGGATCACCCAGTGGGTTGCGCATCAGTCGCTGGATGAGGGAACCGGCCATACCCAGCGCGGCCCCGACGACCACCGCGAGCAGCGCCCGCGGAATGCGGTAGCCGACCACGACCTCCTGGTCCCGGTCGGAGCTCCCGGCGTAGGCGAACAGTGCGTCCCAGACCTGCGTCGCCGACACCGGCCGCGCGCCCACGAACAGACTGAGCCAGGCCAGCAGTACCACGACAAGCGCGAGCCCGCACCACCACAGCGCGTAGGTGCTGCCGTGCCGGCGGTTGCCGGCGTGGGCCGAGACCACTCCCAGCGCATCGTCGCGGGCGGTGTCGGGTGCAGCGAGGTCAGCCGGCATGGTGTGCCTTCGCTCCGGCGACCTGCGCGACGAGATCGTGGGCAAAGTCCGCGGGGTACTCGGTCACGCGATGAGACTAGCCGACGATTGTCGTAAATACTACCCCGTTCTAGGCGTGCGTCGCGTACGCTACAGTGTATCCATGTGTCACTCCGGCGACACAGCCCGTTTGCCGGACATATGGGCAGAAATGGTGGATCCAGTGCGAACGTCGGCGATAGTCCTGGCGGCGAGCGATGTCAACGACGCGATCATCCACATCGGGCCCAAGCTCGCGGTCGCGCTGGTCCTGCTCACCGCGATCGCCGCGGTCGTCAACCACCTCAGCGGCAGCGGGATGGCCGCCGGCGCCGTGCGGGCCGTACTGCGGGCGATCGCGCAACTCGGCGCGCTCGCCCTGGTGGTCACCGTCGTCATCGATGTCCTATGGGCATCGATCCTGTTCGTCCTCGTCATGGCCGCCGTGGCGGCCTGCACCTCGGCGGGCCGGGTGACCGGCAAACCCGGCGTGATCCGCAGAGAGACCGTGAATACTGCGCTGCTGTGCCTGATTCCGGTGGGGCTGCCGACGCTGGTGATCGTCGCATTGCTCGTGGCCACCGGAGTGCTGCCGATGACCGGACTCGCGATCATCCCGACCGCCGGCATCATGTTCGGGGCGGCGATGAACACCACCTCGCTCGCCGGTAAACACTGCCTCGACAGCCTCGCCGAACGGTACGGCGAGGTGGAGGCCGCGATGTCGTTGGGCTTTCTCATCCGGGAGGCGCGTCTGGAGATATGCCGGCACGCCGCATCGACCGCGCTCATCCCCGCCCTCGACCAGACCCGGTCGGTCGGTCTGGTCACCATTCCCGGATCGTTCGTCGGCATGGTCCTGGGCGGCGCATCTCCCGCGGCCGCGGCGGCGATGCAACTGTTCGTGCTGGTCGCGCTGCTCGCGGTCAGTGCGATCGCCTCGGCCCTGACCGCCGAGTTCATCGCCCGCGGGCTGCTGGAGCGGCCGGAGCGGGCGCGCTGAGCCACCCGTCGTGGCCAGTTCGCTGACAGCGATCAAACCGGGCCGCATTTTTGCACCCTCGAACCTTGAGTGCTGGCACTCGCATGTATAGAGTGCTAGAGGGCACTGTACGAAGCCACGGCACCCGCGACGACGCGGCCTCGGGACAGAGCGCCACCCACGTACGTATCGGAACACCGATCACATACTCAGTATCGAAAGTTGAGGACGCACATCGTGGCGAGCGTGAACATCAAGCCGCTTGAGGACAAGATCCTGGTGCAGGCAGTCGAGGCCGAGACGACCACCGCGTCGGGCCTGGTCATCCCCGACACCGCCAAGGAAAAGCCGCAGGAAGGCAAAGTCATCGCAGTCGGCCCCGGCCGCTGGGACGACGAAGGCGAAAACCGCATCCCGGTCGACGTCAAAGAAGGCGACACCGTCATCTACAGCAAGTACGGCGGCACCGAGATCAAGTACTCGGGCGAGGAATACCTGATCCTGTCGGCACGCGACGTGCTGGCCGTGATCGGCTAAGAACCCGGCGCAGCGGAGACCGCAGCGTCCCCGCGCCACCGGCCGCACCGCCCCGGAGCCCGTACAGGGGCCCGGGGCGGGCGGCTTTCCGCACCCCTTTCACGCCAGCGGATCACCCACACCGGCTCCATCACACCCGGGCCCGATCCCTCATAACCGAAAGCACCCCATGGCCAAGCACATCGAATTCGACGACACAGCTCGCCGGGCACTCGAACGCGGCATCAACGCCCTCGCCGACACTGTCAAGGTCACCCTCGGACCCCGCGGTCGGCACGTCGTGCTCGAAAAAGCCTTCGGCGGACCCACCGTCACCAACGACGGTGTCACCATCGCCCGCGACATCGACCTCGACGACCCGTCCGAAAACCTCGGCGCACAGCTCGTCAAATCCGTCGCCACCAAGACCAACGACGTCGCCGGTGACGGCACCACCACTGCCACCGTCCTCGCCCAGGCCATCGTCACCGCGGGCCTGCGCAACGTGACCGCCGGCGCCAACCCGATCGCCCTCGGCGCCGGAATCGGCAAAGCCGCCGACGCCATCAGCACCGAACTCCTGCGCGTTGCCACCCCCGTCGACGGCGAAACCGCCATCGCGCAGGTCGCCACCGTCTCCTCGCGTGACGAAGAGGTCGGCACCATGGTCGGCAAGGCCATGTCCACGGTCGGCGCCGACGGCGTCGTCACCGTCGAAGAAGGCTCCGGCCTGCAGACCGAACTGAACATCACCGAAGGCGTTCAGTTCGACAAGGGCTACCTCTCGCCCTACTTCGTCACCGACCACGACAGCCAGGAAGCGATCCTCGAAGACGCTCTCGTGCTGCTCTACCGCGACAAGATCAGCTCCCTGCCCGACTTCCTGCCGCTGCTCGAGAAGGTCGTCCAGGCCGGTAAATCGGTGTTGATCATCGCCGAAGACGTCGAAGGCGAACCGCTGTCGACCCTCGTCGTCAACTCGATCCGCAAGACCATCCGCGCCGTCGCCGTCAAGGCGCCCTACTTCGGTGACCGGCGCAAGGCGTTCCTCGAAGATCTCGCCGTCGTCACCGGCGGCACCGTCATCTCCACCGATATCGGCATCACCCTTGCCGACGCCGGACTCGAACTGCTCGGCTCCGTCCGGCGCGCCGTCGTCACCAAGGACAACACCACTCTCGTCGACGGTGCCGGCACCAGCGACGAGATCGCCGCGCGTGTCGAACAGCTCAAGCGCGAGATCGAGAACAGCGACTCCGACTGGGACCGCGAGAAGCTGCAGGAACGCCTGGCCAAACTAGCCGGCGGCATCGCCGTCATCCGTGTCGGCGCGGCGACCGAAACCGCACTCAAAGAGCGCAAGCATCGCGTCGAGGACGCTGTCGCCGCGGCCAAGGCCGCAGTCGAAGAAGGCATCATCCCCGGCGGCGGCTCCGCCATCGTGCAGGCCGCCAAGGTGCTCGATGAACTCGCCGACACCCTGCCCAACGACGAGGCACTCGGTGTCCAGGTCGTCGCCACCGCACTCAACGCGCCCCTGCACTGGATCGCCACCAACGCCGGCCTCGACGGCGCCGTCGTCGTCTCCAAGGTCGCCGACGCCGAGAGCGGACATGGCTTCAACGCCGCCACCCTGACCTACGGCGACCTGCTCGCCGATGGCATCATCGACCCCGTCAAGGTCACCCGGTCCGCCGTCGTCAACGCCGCATCCGTGGCGCGCATGGTGCTCACCACCGAGACCGCCATCACCGACAAACCGGCTCCCGCGGCCGACGCGCACGCCCACCACGGCCACGCGCACTAGTAGAACGCAAACAAGAAGGGGCACCCGCATCGTCGGGTGCCCCTTCTTGTTTGCCACTATCAGGCGATGCGGCGGCCTACGCCGCGCTTCATCAGGATGCTGCGTTCGGATTCGCTCAACCCACCCCAGATGCCGTACGGCTCGGCGACGGCGAGTGCGTGCTCGCGGCACTGGACGATCACCGGGCAACGGTGGCACATCTCCTTGGCGTGCCGTTCACGCTGCGCACGGGCCCGGCCGCGCTCGCCGTCGGGGTGGAAGAACATCGACGAATCCACACCCCTGCACAGACCCTGCATCTGCCAATCCCAGATGTCAGCGTTGGGGCCGGGGAGGTGATTGGGCTGAGGCATGGCTGCAACTCCTTGTTCGACTTGGCCGCTCTGGCCGGTGCATGAAAAGACACTAAATCCGTGAAAGAAACCGAGTCAATATGACTTCGAACCGGACGAAATAGACCAAAGATTCCCCATTTGTTAACGGGATGTTGTACGGTCCGCACCCGCTTGGATGGCATTGTGCGGGGCGCTGCGCCGGGGCATGGTTGTGCGTATTCATGTTGCAGCACAGTAATATTCACAGATGATTCAAGGTTACTCACCGGTATCGTCGACAGCGTCTCGTAGGTTTCCTGTGCGGCGCCACGTAACCTGTATGACATGATTGCATCATGCGCACGTCACTTTTATGCCTGAATAACCTTCGGCCGCGCTGTGTTAAATTCATGCAAACTGTATCGGGGTGAGTGACTTTCGCCACGATTTCCGCTGCTCACGGGGGATTTGATGCTTGAAGTAGCTATCGACCACGGCCGGACCACGGCCGCCGAGCGACGCGAACGCTGGCGTTCGGCCGTGCGGCACGGCGCGGCCGGATACGCAGCACGGGCCGACACCGAGCTCGAAGTGCTCGCGGCCGACTGCGCTCGGGCCGCGGACATCGCGCTCGAATCACTCTGCCGGAGCACCCGCGCCTCCCTGCTGCGCCAGGCGGGGCGGCACGACAAGGCGCTGGTTCCCGACGCCCGGGCACTCGCGCTGATCGGACTGCCGACGTCATCGGGTGAGCGCATGGGTGACAACTGGGCCCGTGCGGCCCGGATCGACGCGCTCGTCGGACTCGCCGCCGACAATCTGGGACGGTTCGCCTTCGGCGCGTCCGAACGTCTGCTCCGCCGGGCACGAACGCTCACCGATCCCGGAATGATCACCGACACCGACTGGGAGTGCGGGTTGAGGCCGCGGCTCCGGTGCGAGTGGGTCAGCACCGAACTCGGCCTCTACCGTGGCGACCCGGTGTCGGCGCGCACGCATTCGCAGGCCGGTCTGGACCTGCTTGCCGCCGTGCCCGCCGAACACCACCTACGGCACCGCATCAAGACCGAGCTGATCGCCGCTGCCGCCGATGCCGCGGCCGGGAAAACCGACGCGGCGATCGACCGTGGACATCGTTGCCGCCGGGCGAGCGCCGGCGCGGGGCTGCTGCCGTTGCAGTGGGCGGCGACTGCACTTCTCGGCTCCCTGATGTCCGACCCCGCCGTTACCGTCGAGAACCAGCAACTGCACGAAGAGCTGACACGGCGCGGGATGTCATTCGGCCGATGACCCGACCTCGCTAAGGTGTTTGGGTTACCGGTGGGGAAGGCGCCGGCGGCCGTCCGCGGCCCACCGAGATCAGGATCAGTGACGTAACTGCCTGAAACCGCTGGTAGTGACCACTACGACTATGTAACACGGAGTTCGCAGCAACCGATGAGACTGACAGATGGTGAGTTGGACGATGCGGTCCGTGCTGCACGGCAAGGCGATCGTGCTGCGCTCACGTCAGTTCTCGAAAGCGTGCAGGAACCGATTCTGCGCTATTGCCGAGGACGTCTGGGTGTAGGAGAACGGCATCTGTTCTCCGCTGATGATGTCGCGCAGGAGGCGTTGATGGCAGTGATGACGGCGCTGCCCCGCTATCAAGAGCAGGGCAGGCCCTTCATGGCCTTCGTGTACGGAATCGCATCGCACAAGGTTGCCGACGCGATGAGAGTGGCGGGCCGGGTCCGGTCCGATCCCGTGGAAGACGTCCCTGAAACGTTCACCGGTGTCGCCGGCCCCGAACAACGCGCCCTCGACGCTGACGCAGGCAGACAGATGCGCGAACTGCTCGAACTTCTGCCGGAGAAGCAACGCGAAGTGCTGGTCCTGCGCCTCGTCGTCGGGCTGTCGGCGGACGAGACCGCTGCGGTCGTCGGGTCCACGGCGGGAGCGGTGCGGGTGGCACAGCACCGGGCATTGGCCCGACTCAAGAAGCACATCAGTAAGGCAGGTGATCCGCGATGAACAACCACGAGCAGTGGGACGACCATGACCCGGACCTGCCCGACGACGCCGGACAACTCGACTTCAACGCCCTGCGGGAGGACGAGGCGTTCATCGACGCGCTCGCGCGCGATATGCCCGTCCTCACCGGCGACGACGCCGAGTACCGGCTCGCCGTCCTGTTGTCCGGTTGGCGTCGCGACACCCTGTCAGAGCCGTTGCCGCCGCTTCCGGGTATCGATGAGATCGAGCACGCGATCGCAGCATCCGAGCCGCCCCGGCGCGGGAGCCGTGCGATGCGGCACTTACGTGTGGTCTCCGGTGCCGCCGCCGTCGCGGTCGTCGCGGCCGCCGGGCTCATCGTCGTCGCCGAAGGCGCCCAGCCCGGTGACACCCTGTGGGGAGTCAAGTCGGTGGTCTTCGCCGAGCAGGCCCAGCAGACCAAGGCGATGGTGCAGGCCAAGGACAACCTGGAGCAAGCCCAGTCGGCCGTTCAGACAGGCGACCTGTCATCGGCCAACAGCCTGATCTCCAAAGCATCCGAAGACCTCAAACCGGTCAAGGACGAAGAGACCCGCCGCCGGATGAAGGAGTGGATCGAACGGCTCAAGGACGACAGCGCGAAGAAGGCCACCAGCAGCAAGACCCGCGAGAGTACCGCATCCGAGAGCACCCCGGCCGATATCACCGACGACAGCACCACGGTGGATAATCCGGTCGTCGATGATCCCAGTCCTGATGTCGGCACCGACGCCACGGTCAGCGACACCGTGACCTCCGACCCGTCGCATTCGGTCCTGCTCACACCGTCGAGTTCGCCATCGTCATCGAGTGCACCGCCCACGACCACCGCAGCGCCGACGACCACCGCCGCCACGACCACGGCCGACCCGACGACAGCCGACGAGACCGTGGTCGTGACCACCGAGGTGGAGACCACCAGCCCGTCGAGTTGACCGGGCCGTATAACGACTCTTGCCGACGCCGCGGTTGCGGTGTCGGCAAGAGTCGTTTTTCAGAAGTGTTTGCGGCCGGCCGCCGCGGACGTCAGCGGTCGGTGCCGCCGATGAAGTGGCTGTGGGCATCGGCATAGCCCCGGCAATAATCCCAGGTGACGTAGTCGTCGGGACGTGGGTCGACAGCCGGCTCGTGCGGGCGTACCGTACCGTCGAGCAGCAACTGAAGTAGGTTTGCCCGCAACATCTCCCAGTCGTGGTAGTGATCCTCGCGGCAGTCCTCGCACATCACCACCAGACCGCGCACACCCCGCTGCGCCAGCAGTGTCTCGTAGACCTCCAGGTCGGCGAGATCCTCCTCGACGGCCATCCGCTCACTGTCGTCGAGAGGGATACCGGGCTCGATCGCGTCCAGGGCGGCCGACGGGTCGCTGGGATCACCCGCGAACGGATCAGGGGGAAGGCCGGGTGGGAAATGATCACGCACGGGTCCACGGTAGCCGATCGCCGTCCCGGATTGGGTGTCGCTGTCGTCCGGTCGAATGCGTTGCTGTTTGTGGTTGCCGTCGTCGGCGTGATTCATGGTCGGGGCGGTGGTGCCGATACGATGGAACGATGACGCACGTTCACACCGGTGGAGACGATCCCGGCAAGGTCGCGATGCTCGGCCTCACCTTCGACGACGTCCTGCTGCTGCCGTCCGCATCAGATGTGATCCCGAGCGATGTCGACACGTCGTCGCGGGTCACCCGCAACATCACACTCCGGGTACCGCTCGTCAGCTCGGCGATGGACACCGTCACCGAATCGCGCATGGCCATCGCGATGGCCAGGGCCGGGGGCATGGGCGTCCTGCACCGCAACCTGTCGATCGACGAGCAGGCATCGCAGGTGGAGACCGTCAAACGGTCCGAGGCCGGGATGGTCACCGACCCGGTGACGTGCTCACCTTCCGACACCCTCGCCGAGGTCGACGCGATGTGCGCGCGGTACCGCATCTCCGGGCTGCCGGTGGTCGACGCCGCCGGTGAGCTCGTCGGCATCATCACCAACCGTGACATGCGGTTCGAGGTCGATCAGGACCGCCCGGTGTCCGAGGTGATGACCAAGGCCCCGCTGATCACCGCGCAAGAAGGGGTGTCGGCCGAGGCCGCCCTCGGGCTGCTGCGGCGCAACAAGGTGGAGAAGCTGCCGATCGTCGACGGCAACGGCAAGCTCACCGGCCTGATCACGGTCAAGGACTTCGTCAAGACCGAACAGCATCCACTGGCCACCAAGGACTCCGACGGCAGGCTGCTCGTCGGCGCCGCCGTCGGCACCGGTGGCCCGCAGTGGGACCGCGCGATGGCTTTGGCAGATGCCGGAGCGGATGTGATCATCGTCGACACCGCACACGCCCACAACCGGCTCGTGCTCGACATGGTGGCCAAGCTCAAGGCCGAGGTCGGCGATCGCGTCGACGTCGTCGGCGGCAACGTCGCGACGCGGGAGGCCGCCCAGGCCCTCATCGACGCCGGTGCCGACGCCGTCAAGGTCGGCATCGGGCCGGGTTCCATCTGCACCACCCGCGTGGTCGCGGGCGTCGGCGCACCGCAGATCACCGCCATTCTCGAAGCGGTCACCGTCTGCCAGAAGGCGGGCGTACCGGTGATCGCCGACGGCGGTCTGCAGTACTCGGGCGATATCGCCAAGGCACTGGCCGCCGGCGCGTCGACCGCGATGGTCGGGTCGCTGCTGGCGGGTACCGCCGAATCGCCCGGTGAGCTGATCCTGGTCAACGGTAAACAGTTCAAGAGTTACCGGGGCATGGGATCGCTCGGCGCCATGCAGGGTCGCGGCCAGGGCAAGTCGTACTCCAAGGACCGCTACTTCCAGGACGACGTCCTCAAGGAGGAGAAGCTCGTCCCCGAGGGGATCGAAGGCCGGGTTCCGTTCCGCGGGCCGCTCAGCCAGGTCGTGCACCAGCTCGTCGGCGGGCTGCGCGCGGCGATGGGATACACCGGGTCGGCCACCATCACCGACCTGCAGCAGGCGCGGTTCGTGCAGATCACCGCGGCCGGGCTCAAAGAGTCCCATCCGCACGACATCACCCTCACCACCGAGGCGCCCAACTACTATTCACGCTGACCCCGGTCGTGCCCGAGGTGCCCAAAGGCGCCCGGGCACGTCCGTGTGAGCACTCGTCACCAGCAGAAAGGCGCAACGGTGCGTGACCTTGTCGATATCGGAATGGGCCGCACGGCCCGGCGGACCTACGAACTCGACGACATCAGTGTCGTTCCGTCGCGCCGCACCCGGTCGTCCAAAGATGTGTCCACTGCCTGGCAGATCGACGCCTACCGGTTCGACGCGCCGATTCTGAGCCACCCCACCGATGCGCTCGTCTCACCGGAGTCGGCCATCGATCTCGGCCGGCTCGGCGCGCTGGGCGTCATCAACGGCGAAGGGCTGTGGGCCCGGCACCGCGATGTCGAGAACAAGATCGACCAGCTGATCGACGTCGCCACCACTGATCCCGACCCGCGGGCAGCCGTGCGCTGCCTGCAGGAGTTGCACCGGGCGCCGCTCGATCCCGAACTGATCGGGCAGGCGGTGGCGCGCGTTCGTGAGGCCGGTGTGACCACGTCCGTGCGGGTGAGTCCGCAGCACGCACCCGAGCTCACCCCGGCGCTGCTCGCCGCAGGCGTGGAACTGCTGGTGGTGCATGGCACCATCATCTCCGCCGAACACGTCGCGCAGGTGGACCGTACGACCGGTGAGGCCGGGGCGCCGCTCAACCTCAAGACCTTCATCGCCGATCTCGACGTTCCGGTCATCGCCGGCGGTGTGCTCGATCACCACACCGCGCTGCATCTGATGCGTACCGGTGCTGCCGGGGTGATCGTCGGATACGGCTCGACCGCCGGATCCACCACCACTGGTGAGGTTCTCGGCATCGGGGTGCCGATGGCCACAGCCATCGCCGACGCCGCCGCCGCGCGCCGCGACTACCTCGACGAGACCGGCGGCCGGTACGTGCACGTCATCGCCGACGGTGACATCCACACCTCCGGCGACCTGATCAAGGCCATCGCGTGTGGTGCCGATGCCGCCGTGCTGGGCACCCCGCTCGCCACCGCCGCGCAGGCACCCGGCCGCGGCTGGTACTGGCCGTCGGCCGCCGCCCACCCCGACACCCCGCGTGGCGCGCTCCTGCAGGTGGCCACCGACGAGGATCGTCCCGACCTGGCGCAGGTTCTGGGCGGGCCGTCCGACGACCCGTACGGCGAACTGAACCTCGTCGGCGCGCTGCGCCGGGCCATGGCCAAAGCCGGTTACTGCGACCTCAAGGAGTTCCAGAAGGTGGGGCTGTCCGCCCGGGCGTGAGTGATTTCCCGCCGCGTCGGGCGCACTTATAGACTTGCCCGGGTGACCGGCTCATCCGATAACACCCATCCCGTCCTGGTCGTCGACTTCGGTGCCCAGTACGCGCAGCTCATCGCCCGTCGGGTGCGTGAGGCGCGCATCTACTCCGAGGTCATCGCCCACGACGCACCGCTGGCCGAGTTCGAGGCCAAGAACCCGGCGGCCATCGTGCTCTCGGGTGGGCCCGCATCGGTGTACGCCGACGACGCACCCAGTCTCGACCCTGCGGTCCTTGATCTGGGGGTGCCGGTGTTCGGCATCTGCTATGGCTTCCAGTCGATGGCCAAGGCACTCGGCGGCACCGTCGCCAACACCGGTGGCCGTGAATTCGGCCGCACCCCGTTCACTCCCGGCGGCGGTGTACTGCACGCAGGTCTCGACGGCGAGCAGCCGGTGTGGATGAGCCACAACGACGCCGTGCAGGTGGCACCCGAGGGGTTTTCCGTCACCGGATCGACGCCCGGTGCCCCGGTCGCGTCATTCGAGAACACCGAGCGCCGGATGGCCGGGGTGCAGTATCACCCCGAGGTGCTGCACACCCCGCACGGGCAGCAGGTGCTTACCCGTTTCCTGTACGACATCGCAGGCCTCGAACCCGCCTGGACTGCGGCCAACATCGCCGAATCCCTCATCGAGGACGTGCGTGCGCAGGTCGGTGACGGTCTGGCTATCTGCGGCCTGTCCGGCGGTGTGGATTCGGCGGTGGCCGCCGCGCTTGTGCAGCGCGCCATCGGTGACAGGTTGACCTGCGTGTTCGTCGATCACGGTCTGCTTCGTGAGGGTGAGCGCGAACAGGTGCAGCAGGACTTCGTCGCCGCCACCGGTGCACGCCTGGTGACGGTCGATGCCGAGTCGGTGTTCCTGAGCGAGTTGTCCGGCGTCAGCGATCCGGAGGCCAAACGCAAGGTCATCGGACGCGAGTTCATCCGCTCCTTCGAGGGAGCGGTCACCGAGGTGCTCGGCGACCGGGCCGCGGCGGGGGAGAAGGTCGACTTCCTCGTCCAGGGGACCCTGTATCCGGACGTCGTCGAATCCGGCGGCGGCAGCGGCACCGCCAACATCAAGAGCCACCACAACGTCGGCGGACTGCCCGACGACCTCGAATTCTCCCTTGTCGAACCGCTGCGTCTGCTGTTCAAGGACGAGGTGCGCGCCGTCGGCCGCGAACTCGGCCTGCCCGAGGAAATCGTTGCGCGCCAACCATTTCCGGGTCCTGGTTTGGCGATCCGCATCGTCGGCGAGGTCACCGGTGAGCGGCTGGCCATCCTGCGCCGCGCCGACGCCATCGCCCGTGAGGAACTCACCCGCGCCGGCCTGGACGCCCAGATCTGGCAGTGTCCGGTCGTGCTCCTCGCCGACGTCCGCAGTGTCGGCGTGCAGGGCGACGGCCGCACCTACGGCCACCCGATCGTGCTGCGCCCGGTCTCCAGCGAGGACGCGATGACCGCCGACTGGACCCGCGTCCCGTACGACGTCCTGGAAGCCATCTCCACCCGCATCACCAACGAGGTCCCCGACGTCAACCGCGTCGTCCTCGACGTCACCAGCAAGCCGCCGGGCACCATCGAATGGGAGTGAGCCTTCCGGGTCTGCGCAGTTAGAGGTGGCCGGGCGAGGTGTCGAAAGGTCACCGGACCCTTCGTGACCCTCGCTCCTACGTCGCTTCGGCCTCAGGGATCAAGAAGGTGTCTTGCATCTTCGTCGCGTCGGCTGCGGTAGGCTTCTTGATCCCTGAGGGCTGTCGTGCGAGCTTGCGAGCCGGCAGCGTCTCGAAGGGTCCGGTGACGCATGGCTCCAACGGTCTACGTGCGGCGTCGGCGGCGGAGGCGGCCGGCGAGGTGGGCGGCGCCTTCGCGCATGGCGGCGCCCACGCCGTGATCATGGTCGTGTTCGTGGTCGTCGTATTCTTTGAGGTCGCGGTCGTGGTTGGCGGCCTTGGCGTAGCCGTTCTCCGACAGGCCACGTCGCCAGTAGCCGATCACCAGCATGGACTTGCGGTCCACGCCGCGGGCCCGGAGGTTTTTGCGGATGGCGATCACCTGGGCGGATTCGGCCGACGCCCAGGCGAACGTATTCGGTTTGAGCTCATGGGATTTCACCGCGTCGACGAGCAGAGTGGTGGTGCCACCGGGGGCACCGTCGCGGGACAGCCACACCACCTCAATGCCTTCGGGCTTGGTGAGGTCGATGCGCCCGGAGTCGCCAGCGACTTCGATGTAGGCGGTGCCGGTAGCGTCGGCGGGTAGATTATCGAGGATGTCACCGATACCGGGCAGGCCCGTTTCGTCGCCCGCGATCAGGTAGTGATCGCCCTGCCCGATATGCCGTCCACCTCCACCCGCGATGCCCAGGGTGGTGCCGGGCCGTGCCCGCATCGCCCAGGCCGACGCGATGCCCTCGTCGCCGTGCAGCACGAAATCGATACTGAGGGTGTTCTTTTCGCGGTCGTACCGGCGCACCGTGTAGGTGCGGACGCGGGCGTGCAGTTCGGGGCGGGACCGCAGGACGGTTTCGGTGCCGGACGTCGGGTCGTCGAGTTCGGGGACGTCGTAGGTGCCGTCGGGGTGCGGCAGGAAGATCTTGAT
>NZ_CALLZT010000113.1:0-3679 GCF_937858515.1 uncultured Gordonia sp.
ACCTCGACTTCGACCTGGACCTGTCCGATGTGGTGTTCCTGGCCACGGCCAACGTTATCGAGAACATCCCGGCGGCGCTGCTGGACCGGATGGAACTGGTGACCATCGACGGGTACACCGAGGACGACAAGGTGGCGATCGCGCGTGGGCATCTGGTGCCGCGGCAGATCGAGAGGGCCGCGTTGTCCGCCGACGAGGTGACCGTCGGTGATGACGCATTGCGTGAGATCGCGGCGAACTTCACCCGCGAACCCGGTGTGCGGCAATACGAACGGCTGCTGGCGAAACTGACGCGCAAGGTGGCGACGAAACTCGCCGCGGGCAAGGCATCGGCACCGGTGATGATCGGAGTCGACGACCTCAAGGAGTATCTGGGGCGGCCCCGGTTCCTGCCCGAATCGGCGGAA
Source organism: uncultured Gordonia sp. (assembly GCF_937858515.1). NCBI lineage: Bacteria > Bacillati > Actinomycetota > Actinomycetes > Mycobacteriales > Gordoniaceae > Gordonia > uncultured Gordonia sp. The sequence goes on from NZ_CALLZT010000113.1 coordinate 408, forward strand.
CGGACCGAAGTTCCCGGTGTGGCAACGGGTTTGGCCGTGACCGGAATGGGCGGCGATGTGCTGTACATCGAGGTGAGCGCCACCGGCTCCGGCACCGAGGACGGCGAGCCACGTCTGCAACTGACCGGACAGCTCGGTGACGTGATGAAGGAGTCCGCGCAGATCGCGCTGTCGTATGTCCGTTCGCACGCAAGCGAACTCGGCGTCGATCCGGCCGCACTGAACCGCACCGTCCATGTGCACGTGCCGGCGGGCGCGGTGCCCAAGGACGGGCCGTCGGCGGGTGTCACCATGGTCACCGCACTGGTGTCGATGGCGACCGGGCGCCGGGTGCGCGGCGATGTCGGGATGACCGGCGAGGTCACTCTCAACGGGCGGGTGCTGCCGATCGGCGGGGTGAAGCAGAAACTGCTTGCCGCACAACGCAATGGGCTCAGCACCGTGTTCATCCCGCAACGCAACGAACCCGACCTCGACGACGTGCCCACCGAGATCCTCGACGCCTTGGAGGTGATCCCGATGACGGATGTCGCGGAGATTGTTTCCCGGGCACTGGACCCGGCCGCGGAGTCTTCTGCGTCGGCGGCCTGAGTTCTTGACCCAAACCCCACCGCACGGCCTCGGCATCGACATTATTGTGATGCCGACGCTGAGCGGTGGGGTTTCGGGCGGTCAGTGCGCGTAGTGGCGGTGTTCGGTGGTGTCCTCGGGATTGCGGTAGACGTCGAGTGGGTGCCGTACCTGGCGGGCCAGGTAGCGGCTGGAGCCTTTCTGCAGTGCCGGTAGCCGACCGGCCGCGGCGACCGTGACCAGCCGGCCGCCGATGAACGGGCCGGTCGCGGCGATGCGGGCCAGGTCACCGATGCCTATGTTGACGCCCATCCGCTTGGCGGTCCGGGGGTTGAAGTCGCAGAAGGCGCCGCAGAACGCTGCCTTGCTGTAGCTTTTCTCCACCGAGTCGGCCATGCGGTCGAACAGTCGGTCGGTCGGTCGTAGATAGGCATCCATCGTGGAGGTGACCAGGCTGCGGCAGGAGTCGTCGAATCCGTCTCGCAGGGTGGCGCCGCGGACGTGGAACATGTCGACGATGTCCTGCGGGTCAGCGGGCAGGAGTTCTTCGGGCAGGCCGAGCAGAAAACACCGGTACCGGTAGAACTCGATCATCGCGCGCTCGTCGTCGGTGAAGCCGCGGCCGGCGCGCAGAGCCCCACGGGAAACCAGGTACGGGCCGATCATTCCGGCGGGCAGTTGGTCGAGCTGGGGGATGGGGAGTCCGTAAACGGCCGCGTCCCAGGCACGTCCGGACCGCCCGCTGCCGCGGGTGAGCGCGTTGTAGCGCACCATCGAGTGCATCACCCGAACCATCACCGCCGCCTCGAACCCGGGGCCGAAACGCACGAGTGCACCGGGCAGGGTGGTGACGGTGAAGAAAGCGGTGGTCTCGTTGACCCGGTACGCCGCCCGCCTGCCCGACAACGCGCCTGTCAGCGTCATCGGCAGCGCGGCATAACTGTTGGTGAAGGTGGCGATGAAGGCACCGCGGGTCACGAACGGGGCGATGAGCCCGGTGATCAGGCGGGACCGTGCGGCGCCCCGCTCGATGAGATCGTGGTCGATCCAGTCAGGCTTCTCCTCCATGACGGCGAGCAGGCCGGCCAGCTCCGGGGGCGCCTCCGGAACGTTCTCGATACCCTCCCGGCACGCCCGGCGGATCAGGCCGATGAGTTCGGTCACCGAGAGGTCCCGGGACAGCGCGGCGACCCGGTCCGCGGGGACGTCGCCGAGGTAGAGCGCGGTCCGCATCAGCTCCACAAGGCGTGCGTCATCGAGGTACGCCGCTCGGTTGCCTCTCCGGGGTGGTAGGGCACTCTTGGCGGCGGGATCGGTGGTGAACCGCTCCGGAGTCGCCGTGAAGTCGAGATTCCCGTACATCTCGGGAAGGTCGTCGGCCTGCCGGAGGACCCTGGCCGCCAGTTTGGGGTAGTAGGTCGCCATCTTCCTCCCAACGGACGCAACTGCCCGAACTGTAATGCTTCGTCGTAGGTCTGGATGGTGGGGTCCGCCGCTTTGGGAAGTATGAGCGACATGTACTCAACTTTTTTCCGGGATCGGGAACAGATCGGGACGGTCGCCCGTTGGACAGACCATGGAACTTGAGCAATATCCACTCAACTTGAGTTGACCGCAGACGATCGTTCGGCTAGAACATGAGTCGGCTGCACTGAAGTTGAGTGCCTGCGCAGGTTTCGGGCAAACCAACCCGCGCCGCATCGGCGCCGGTCGCAGAAGCTTGGGCGCAACGCCCTGAAACAGGAGGATAAACAGATGTCACGTGCTGTTGGAATCGACCTCGGCACCACCAACTCCGTCGTCTCGGTGCTGGAAGGTGGCGAATCGACCGTCATCGCCAACGCGGAGGGTTCGCGGACCACGCCGTCCGTCGTCGCCTTCGCCCGCAACGGTGAGGTCCTGGTGGGTCAGCCCGCCAAGAACCAGGCCGTCACCAACGTCGACCGCACCATCCGCTCGGTCAAGCGCCACATGGGCGAGGACTGGACCGTCGACATCGACGACAAGAAGTACACCCCGCAGGAAATCAGCGCGCGTACGCTCATGAAGCTCAAGCGCGACGCCGAGGCCTACCTCGGCGAGGACGTCGAGGACGCCGTCATCACCGTCCCCGCCTACTTCAACGACTCGCAGCGCCAGGCCACCAAGGAAGCCGGCCAGATCGCCGGCCTGAACGTGCTTCGCATCGTCAACGAGCCCACCGCCGCGGCCCTGGCCTACGGCCTGGACAAGGGTGAGAAGGAACAGACCATCCTGGTCTTCGACCTCGGCGGCGGCACCTTCGACGTCTCGCTGCTGGAAATCGGCGACGGCGTCGTCGAGGTCCGCGCCACCTCCGGCGACAACAACCTCGGTGGTGACGACTGGGATCAGCGCGTCGTCGACTGGCTGGTGGAGAAGTTCAAGTCGCAGAACGGCATCGACCTGACCAAGGACAAGATGGCCCTGCAGCGTCTGCGTGAGGCCGCGGAGAAGGCCAAGATCGAACTGTCGGCATCGCAGTCGACCTCGATCAACCTGCCGTACATCACCGTCGACGCCGACAAGAACCCGCTGTTCCTCGACGAGCAACTCTCGCGCGCCGAATTCCAGAAGATCACCTCCGATCTGCTCGAACGCACCCGCGCACCGTTCCAGGCCGTCATCAAGGACGCCGGGATCTCGGTCGGCGACATCGACCACGTGGTCCTCGTCGGCGGCTC
>NZ_CALLZT010000114.1:0-18613 GCF_937858515.1 uncultured Gordonia sp.
AGGTGCAGATCGACCTGGTCAAGGGCATCTGCCTGCATGAGCACAAGATCGACCATGTGGCCCACCTCGGGCCGTCGGTCGCCGCCGGTCTGGGCACCATGCTCAATCTGGATCAGGAGACCATCTACCAGGCCATCGGGCAGGCCCTGCACCTGACCACGGCCACCCGGCAGTCCCGCAAGGGCCTGATCTCCAGCTGGAAGGCGTACGCCCCCGCGTGGGCCGGCAAGGTCGCCATCGAGGCCGTCGACCGGGCGATGCGCGGAGAGGGCTCGCCGTCGCCGATCTGGGAAGGTGAGGACGGCGTGATCGCGTGGCTGCTCAGCGGCCCCGACGCCCAGTACACGGTGCCGCTGCCCGGCCCCGGCGAGGCCAAGCGCGCCATCCTCGACAGCTACACCAAGGAACATTCGGCCGAATACCAGAGTCAGGCGCCCATCGACCTGGCCCGCCGGATGCGGGAGAAGATCACCGACTTCACGCAGATCGAGTCGATCGTGCTGCACACCAGCCATCACACCCACGTGGTCATCGGCACCGGCTCGGGTGATCCGCAGAAGTTCGATCCCGACGCCAGCCGCGAAACCCTCGACCATTCGGTGCCCTATATCTTCGCCGTGGCATTGGAGGACGGGACCTGGGATTCGGAGAAGTCCTACGCACCTGAGCGGGCACACCGTCCCGAAACCATCGAGCTCTGGCACAAGATCTCCACCGTCGAGGATCCGGAGTGGACTCGTCGATACCACTCGAATGACCCGGCGGAGAAGGCTTTCGGCGCCAAGGCCGTCATCACCCTCAAGAACGGTGACGTGATCACCGACGAGCTGGCCGTCGCCGACGCCCATCCGCTCGGTGCCCGGCCGTTCGCCCGTCCGCAGTACGTGGAGAAGTTCACGGGTCTGGCCGACGGTGTTGTGGATTCGGCTGAGCAGGAACGTTTCCTGGCGTTCGTCACCGACCTTGCCGCCAAGCCCGCCGGTTCGCTGGGCGAGCTGAATATCGTTGTGCCGCAGACCTACCTGGACAAGGCTCCCACTGTCGACAAGGGGCTGTTCTGATGTCACTGTTCTCCTCGGGCGTCACCGACGGTGATAAGCGCATCGCCCTGCGCAACGGCCTGAACTCCGGTGAGTTGCAACGGTGGCCGGGAGCATTCTCGCCGCTGGCCGCAAAACTGATCGCCGACATCGGATTCGACGGCGTGTACGTCTCCGGTGCGGTCCTGGCCGCCGACCTGGGTCTGCCCGACATCGGGCTGACCACGCTCAGCGAGGTCACCGCCCGCGCCGGATCCATCGCCCGCGCAACCGATCTGCCGACGCTCGTCGACGCCGACACCGGATTCGGGGAGCCGATGAGTGCGGCGCGTACCGTCGCCGCACTCGAAGACGCGGGGCTGGCGGGTCTGCACCTGGAGGACCAGGTCAACCCCAAGCGTTGCGGGCATCTCGACGGCAAGGACGTGGTCCCGGTCGACGTCATGCTCAAACGGCTGCGGGCGGCGGTAGCGGCCAAGCGGGACCCGAATTTCGTGATCTGCGCCCGCACCGATGCCCGGGGTATCGAGGGTTTCGATGCCGCAGTCGAGCGAGCCAAAGCCTACGCCGACGCCGGAGCGGACCTGATCTTCACCGAGGCGCTGACAGACCTGAGTGAATTCGAGAAATTCCGCAAGGCCGTGGATACGCCGCTGCTGGCGAATATGACCGAATTCGGCAAGTCCGATCTGATTACCGCCGATCAGCTGCGCGATGTGGGCTACAACGTCGTCATCTATCCGGTGACCACGCTGCGGATCGCAATGGGTGCCGTCGAGTCGGGCTTACGTGAAATCCTCAGTGAGGGAACGCAGGCCGGGTTGCTCGACGGGATGCAGCATCGCAGTCGGCTGTACGAGTTGCTGCGGTATGCCGAGTACAACGATTTCGATTCCGAACTGTTCAATTTCACGCTTGCCGATGGGGCTTAGGGCGTAGGGGCGGTCGGGTGGTTGCGTCATGCGGGGATCTCGCCGGACCCTTCGTGACCCTCGCTCCTTCGTCGCTTCGGCCTCAGGGATCAAGAAGTTTCTCGGCTTCAGGGTTAAGGAGCTTTCGGCCTCAGGGGGCAAGAAGGTTCTCGGATTCAGGGTTAAGGAGCTTTCGGCCTCAGGGGTCAAGAAGTTTCTCGGCTTCAGGGTTAAGGAGCTTTCGGCTTCAGGGGTCAAGAAGTCTCTCGGCTTCAGGGGTTTAGAAGTTTTCTCGGCCTCAGGGATCAAGATGTGTTCCCACGTCAATCAAAGGAAGTTACTCATGAGTGCACCTGCTGGGGATCAACCGACCATTTACAAGGGGCTGGCGGGGGTGGTCGTCGACAAGACGGCCGTCTCCAAAGTTGTCCCGGAGACCAATTCGCTGACCTACCGCGGGTATGCGGTGCAGGATCTGGCCGAGCACTGCTCGTTCGAGCAGGTCGCCTACCTGCTGTGGCACGGTGAGCTGCCCAACGATGTGCAGCTGACCGACTTCAGCCAGAAGGAACGGGCGAACCGGCGGCTCGACCGGACGGCCGCGTCGATCCTGGTGAAGATCCCTGACACCTGCCATCCGATGGATGTGGTGCGCACGGCGATCTCCTTCCTGGGCACCGAAGACGCTGCCGAGGACGATCCGAGCCCGGCGGCCAACCTCGACAAGTCGCTGCGGATGCTCGCGGTGCTGCCGACGATCGTCGCCGCCGACATGCGCCGGCGTCGCGGGCTGGAGCCGATCGCCCCGCATCATGGGCTCGGCTACGCGGAGAACTTCCTGAACATGGTGTTCGGCAAGGTACCCGACCCGGTGATCGTGAAGGCGTTCGAGAAGTCGATGGTGCTGTACGCCGAGCACAGCTTCAACGCATCCACGTTCGCCGCACGCGTGGTGACCTCGACGCAGTCGGATATCTACAGCGCGGTCACCGCGGCGATCGGTGCGCTCAAGGGCAGCCTGCACGGCGGCGCGAACGAGGCCGTCATGCACGACATGATCGACATCGACCGCCCTGAACGTGCGCGGGAATGGCTGGGAGCCAAGCTCGACAACAAGGACAAGGTGATGGGCTTCGGCCACCGCGTCTACAAGAACGGCGACTCGCGAGTGCCGACGATGCGTAAGGCACTCGAAGACATCAGCGCCCATGTCGGCGAGAACAAGTGGCTCGAGATCTACGCCGAGCTCGAGGATGAGATGCGCAAGCGCACCGGGATCAAGCCGAACCTGGATTTCCCGACCGGCCCCGCCTACTTCTTGATGGGCTTCGACATTCCGGCGTTCACACCGATCTTCGTGATGAGCCGTATCACCGGATGGACCGCGCACATCATGGAACAGGCCGCCTCCAACGCCCTGATCCGGCCGCTCAGCGCCTACGACGGTCCGGCACAACGACCGCTTGCTGTGCGGTAGGTCACGATATACTGACGCGGCCATCGGCGGTGCGTACCGTATTGCGCGCAACGTCAGCCCCGGTGAGTGTCAGGGCCTCACAACGCAACGAAATTGGTTGTGAGGACTTGTTTCTCACGTCTTAATGACAAAAGAGAGTGTGCTCATGTTCGACAAGGTACTGGTGGCCAACCGTGGCGAGATCGCGATCCGTGCGCTGCGCGCGGGATACGAACTCGGGGCCCGGACCGTCGCGGTCTTCCCTTACGAAGACCGAAATTCGCTGCACCGTTTCAAGGCCGATGAGGCCTACCAGATCGGGATACCCGGCCACCCGGTCCGGGCGTACCTGTCGATAGACGAGATCGTGAGTGTGGCCGTGCGCTGCGGTGCCGACGCGATCTATCCCGGATACGGATTCCTGTCGGAGAACCCGGGTCTGGCCGCGGCCTGCGCGAACGCGGGCATCACGTTCATCGGTCCGCCCACCGAAGTACTCGAACTCACCGGCAACAAGGCCACGGCCGTCGCCGCGGCCAAGGCGTCCGGGATTCCCGTGCTGTCGAGCTCGGAACCCAGCGCCGACGTCGATGAACTGCTGGCCGCGGCGGCCGATATGCAGTTCCCCGTCTTCGTCAAGGCGGTCGCCGGTGGCGGCGGCCGCGGTATGCGCCGGGTGGAGACCATCGACGAACTCGCCGACGCCATCGCGGCAGCCTCCCGCGAGGCCGACGCCGCCTTCGGCGACCCGACGGTGTTCCTCGAACAGGCGGTGATCAACCCGCGGCACATCGAGGTGCAGATCCTCGCCGACACCCAGGGCAACGTCATCCACCTGTATGAGCGGGACTGCAGCATGCAGCGCCGCCACCAGAAGGTGGTCGAGCTCGCTCCCGCCCCCAACCTCGACCCTGCAATCCGCGACCGGATCTGTGCCGATGCCGTCGCCTTCGCCCGGCACATCGGCTACTCGTGCGCCGGAACCGTCGAGTTCCTGCTCGACGAACAGGGCCGGCACGTCTTCATCGAGATGAACCCGCGCATCCAGGTCGAGCACACGGTGACCGAGGAGATCACCGACATCGACCTCGTGGGCGCTCAACTACGCATCGCGTCGGGGTCGAGTCTGACCGACATGGGTCTGTCTCAGGAGTCCATCCAGATCCGCGGAGCGGCGCTGCAGTGCCGCATCACCACCGAGAACCCGGCCGAGGGCTTCCGGCCCGACGTCGGCCGCATCACCGCCTACCGTTCGCCGGGCGGCGCGGGTGTACGGCTCGACGGTGGCACCAACCTGGGTGCCGAGGTCGCCGGTCACTTCGACTCGATGCTGGTCAAGCTCACCTGCCGCGGCCGGGAGTTCCCGATCGCGGTGCGGCGGGCGCGCCGTGCCGTCGCCGAGTTCCGTATTCGTGGTGTGGCCACCAACATCCCGTTCCTACAGGCGGTTCTCGACGACCCGGACTTCCGGGCGGGCAACATCACCACCTCGTTCATCGACGACCGGCCGTGGCTTCAGATGTCGAAGGGCTCGGCCGACCGGGGCAGCAAGATCCTGTCGTACCTGGCCGACGTCACCGTCAACAAGCCGCACGGCGAGCGGCCCACCAAGGTGTATCCACGCGACAAGCTGCCCGCCGTCGACCAGCACCTACTGGCCTCGCCGCCCGACGGCTCGCGGCAGCGCCTGCTGGCGCTGGGACCGGAGGGTTTTGCCGCCGACCTGCGCGACAGCAAACGGCTCGGCGTTACCGACACCACGTTCCGCGACGCGCACCAATCGTTGCTGGCCACCCGGATCCGGACCAGCGGCCTGATCGCCGTCGCCCCGTACATCGCCGCGCTCACCCCGCAGCTGCTGTCCGTCGAATGCTGGGGCGGCGCGACATACGATGTGGCGCTGCGCTTTCTGAAGGAAGATCCGTGGGATCGGTTGGCGCAGTTGCGCGAAGCGATGCCCAACATCTGTCTGCAGATGCTGCTGCGCGGTGCCAACACAGTCGGGTACACGCCGTACCCCACGAAGGTGACCACCGCATTCGTCGCCGAGGCCACCGATGTCGGCATCGACATCTTCCGGATCTTCGACGCGCTCAACAACATTGAGCAGATGCGGCCGGCGATCGACGCCGTCCGCGAAACCGGGACCGCCGTCGCCGAGGTCGCGATGAGCTACACCGGCGACCTCTCGAACCCGGCCGAAGAGCTGTACACGCTCGACTACTATCTGCGGCTGGCCGAGCAGATCGTCGATGCCGGCGCGCACATTCTTGCGATCAAGGACATGGCCGGGCTGTTGCGCGCGCCGGCGGCCACCACTCTGGTGTCGGCGCTGCGCAAGGAGTTCGACCTGCCGGTGCACGTGCACACCCACGACACTCCCGGTGGTCAGCTCGCCACCTACCTGGCCGCCTGGCAGGCCGGAGCCAGTGCCGTCGACGGCGCCAGCGCCGCGCTGGCCGGCACGACCAGTCAGCCTGCGCTGTCGGCGATCGTCGCCGCTGCCGCGCACACCGAACATGATACCGGCCTGGACCTGGGCGCGGTGTGCGATCTCGAACCGTACTGGGAGGCCGTGCGCAAGGTGTACGCGCCGTTCGAGTCGGGTCTACCGGCCCCCACCGGGCGTGTGTACACCCACGAGATCCCCGGCGGTCAGCTGTCCAACCTGCGCCAGCAGGCCATCGCGCTCGGGCTGGGTAACCGGTTCGAGGCGGTCGAGGAGGCGTATGCGGCGGCCGACCGGATGCTGGGACGGCTGATCAAGGTGACGCCGTCGTCGAAGGTGGTCGGTGACCTGGCGCTGGCGCTGGTGGGTCGCGGCATCACCGCCGGCGAGTTCGCGGCCGACCCGTCGTCGTACGACATCCCGGACTCGGTGATCGGCTTCCTGCGTGGTGAACTCGGCGACCCCGCCGGCGGCTGGCCCGAACCGCTGCGCACGATCGCCCTCGAAGGCCGCGCCGAGGCGCCGGCACCCAAGGACTTGTCCGAGGCGGACTCGGCTGCGCTCGACGTGTCCGGCCGCGGCCGTCAGGAAACCCTCAACCGGCTGCTGTTCCCCGGCCCGACAAGGGAATTCGAGGACCATCAGGAACAGTTCGGCGACACCTCGAGGCTGTCGGCCAATCAGTTCTTCTACGGGCTGCGCTACGGCGAGGAGCACCGCGTCGAACTCGAACCCGGCCACGAACTGATCATCGGCCTCGAAGCGATCAGCGACGCCGACGAGAAGGGCATGCGCACCGTGATGTGCGTGCTCAACGGGCAACTGCGGCCGGTGGCCGTACGGGACAGGTCGGTCGATGCCGAGGTTCCGTCGGCGGAGAAGGCCGACCGCACAAACCCCAACCACATCGCGGCGCCGTTCGCGGGCGTGGTGTCACTGTCAGTGGGTGTCGGTGACGTCGTGGCCGCCGGTGCCGCGATCGGCACCATCGAGGCGATGAAGATGGAGGCCACCATCACCACCCCCGTCGAGGGGAAGGTGACCAGGGTCGCCATCGGTGAAGTCGCCCAGGTGGCGCCAGGGGACCTGCTGATCGTGCTCGGCTGAAACGCAGAGCAGCCGGACGCGCACAGCAGCAAAGAACGGACCGTCGGAGATCACATCAGGGTGTTGGGCCACCTGTGATCCCCGGCGGTCCGTTTCATCTTAGGCTGCTCGCGAGACGTTTTACATCGGTGTAATAGCGAGTAGCAGCGCAGCAACGCGCGAGGGGTCTACTTGGTGCCGCGAGTACTGATCGCACGAATCGAAGGTCCGCCCTTCGCGGGGTGCGGCGGGGTTGCGGCAGTGGCATATGCGGTCACCATGACCGGCGTGTTCACGCTGTCCGAAAAGACGTGCGGTCATCGCGATCTGGTCAACACAGCCCCGAAAGGACACCCCAGTGACCGCCTACGACATGACCGAACTCAACCGCGAATCCCAGATGGGCGCGGTCGGCACCGAAACCACCGACCGCGAGGTGCGCCGCATCTCCATCGCCGACTTCGAGGACCGCTTCGACGAGATCGCCGACGAACTCTGGTCGGCCGCAACCGATATCGGCTTCTTCCAGATTGTCGACCACGGCATCCCGCAGGATATTGTCGACGGTGTGTTCGCGATGGCGAACACCTTCTTCCACCTGCCCACCGAGATCAAGGAGCAGTACCCGCTGCAGAAGGGCACCAACGCCGGCTGGGAATACGGGACCCAGGTGCGCCCGTCGACCGGGACCGCCGACCAGAAGGAGTCCTACCAGTACACCAAACCGCGCATGGACGGGCTGTGGCCCAGCGAGGACGAACTGGCCGGATTCCGTTCCACCGTCGAGGATTTCGAAGCCCGCTGCTGGAAGATTGCGATGGATCTGCTCGGCTGCTTCGCAGTGAAACTCGGCCTGGACCGCGACTTCTTCACCGCCGCGCACGACCCCTCGTCGGACACCTATCAGAGCACTCTGCGGCTGCTGTACTACTACGCCTTCCCCGAGGAGATGCTCGGTGACCACAGCATCTGGCGAGCCGGGGCGCACACCGACTTCGACGCCCTCACCCTGCTGTTCCAGCGTGACGGCCAGGGTGGGCTGCAGGTGCTGCCGGGTGCGGAGATGAAGGGGCAGGAATGGACGCCGGTCACCCCGTCCGACGACGCCATCACCTGCAACATCGGCGACATGCTGATGCGCTGGTCCGACGACAAACTGCCGTCGAACTTCCACCGGGTGCGGCCGCCGCGCGAAGGTGAATCGCTCGACGCCCGGCAGTCGATCGCGTTCTTCGCGCAGGCGAATACGGACGTCCTCATCGAGAGCCCCGAGGGCAAATACCCTCCGTTGACGGCGGCCGAGTACCTGGCGCAGCGACTCAAGGCCAACAACGTGTGAGGTGGTCGCCTCGTGCATGGATGGTCACCTGACCCTTCGTGACCCTCGCTCCTTCGTCGCTTCGGCCTCAGGGATCAAGATGGTGTGTGGTTTGTCGATCGGTGTCGGGTCGGCCTCAGGGATCAAGATGGTGGGTGCATTCTCGTAGCCAAACATCTTGATCCCTGAGGAGCGGTCGCGTTAGCTTGCGAGCCGACCACGTCTCGAAGGGCCCGGTGACCCGAACGCCTGACCGGGCTACAGCCCGGCGCGGACCTGTTCGGTGGCCTCGACGAGGTTGGTCAGGGAGGCGACCACCTCCTCTGTGCCGCGGGTTTTCAGGCCGCAGTCGGGGTTGACCCACAGGCGCCGCGGGTCGACGGCTTTGAGTGCGGCCGAAAGGGATTCGGCGATCTCGGCGGTGCCGGGGACACGCGGGGAGTGGATGTCGTAGACACCCGGGCCGACGCCGTTGGCGAAGCCGACCGCGTTGAGGTCGTCGAGGACCTCCATCTTCGACCGGGCCGCCTCGATGGAGGTGACGTCGGCGTCCAGTTCCGCGATCGCGCCGATCACCTCACCGAACTCCGAATAGCACAGGTGGGTGTGGATCTGCGTGTCGTCGGCCACACCCGAGGTGGACAGCCGGAACGAGCGCACCGCCCAGTTCAGGTAGGCGGGCTTGTCGGCGTCGCGCAGCGGGAGCAGCTCACGCAGCGCCGGCTCGTCGACCTGGATGATGCCGACACCGGCCGCTTCGAGGTCGACGGTCTCGTCCCGGATGGCCAGCGCGATCTGGTCGGACGAGTCTGCGAGCGGCTGATCGTTGCGGACGAACGACCACGCCAGGATGGTCACCGGACCGGTCAGCATGCCCTTGACCGGTTTGCCGGTGAGCGACTGCGCGTACGTGATCCAGTCGACCGTCATCGGCTGCGGCCGCACGACGTCGCCGAACAGGATCGGCGGACGCACGCATCGGGTGCCGTAGGACTGCACCCAGCCGTTGACCGTGGCGAAGAAGCCGTCGAGCTGTTCGGCGAAGTACTGCACCATGTCGTTGCGTTCGGGTTCGCCGTGTACCAGCACGTCCAGGCCGATCTTCTCCTGGAGCGCGATGACATCGGCGATCTCGGCGCGCATCTTCTCGACGTAGCCGGTCTCGTCGATGTCGCCCTTGCGCAGTGCGGCGCGGGCCACCCGGATTGCCGAGGTCTGCGGGTACGAGCCGATCGTGGTGGTCGGCAGCGTGGGTAGACCCAGCTTCTCCTGCTGGCTGTCCAGACGCGCGGATGCCTCGCCGCGGGTCACGTCGGCGTCGGTGACCGCGGCCAGCCGGGCCCGGACTTCGTCGTTGTGCAGGCGCGGATCGGTCGCCCGGGTCGCCAGGGCGGCGCGGCTCGCGTCGAACGCCGCTGCCTGAGATTCGCGGCCGTCACGCAGCGCGTGGGCCAGAGCGGACACCTCGGTGTACTTTTCGTCGGCGAACGCCAGCCAGCCGCGCAGGTTGTCGTCGAGTGCGGTTTCCGGTTCCAGGCTGTACGGCACGTGCAGAGTCGAGCACGACGTGGACACGGCCAGCGAACCGGTCGAGCCGAGCAGGGTGCCCAGGGTGCCCAGCGCGTGATCGAGATCGGTACGCCAGATGTTGCGGCCGTCGACCAGACCCGCCACGACCAGTTTGTTCGCCAGCTCCGGCACCGCCGCCACCGCGGCGACATCACCTTCTACGAGGTCGATGGCGATGCCTTCGACGTCGGTGCGGGCCAGTGCGCCGAGCGCGGCACCCGGATCGCCGAAGTAGGTGGCCACCAGCAGCGCCGGACGACGGGTCACCGCAGACAGGCGCCCGTACACGGCCTCGGCCAGCTCGGGCAGACCGTTGATGGCGTCGGTGACCAGCGAGGGCTCATCGAACTGCACCCAGTCCACACCGGCGTCGACGAGACGGTCGAGTAGCTCGAAGTAGGCAGGCAGGATGTCATCGATGCGGGTGATCGGGGCGGGTGCGCCGTCTACGGCTTTGGCGAGGGTCAGGAAGGTGATGGGGCCGACGATGACCGGGCGAGCCGGGATTCCGAGCCCGTGCGCCTGCGCGACCTCGGCGAGGACCTTCTCCGGCTTGAGCGCGAAGGTGGTGTCGGGACCGATCTCCGGGACCAAGTAGTGGTAGTTCGTGTCGAACCACTTGGTCATCTCCAGCGGCGTGACATCGGCGTTGCCGCGGGCGGCGGCGAAGTAGCGGTCCAGCGGGTCGGCGATGCCGGCGACCCGGGCGGGCAGTGCGTCGAGCATCACGGCGGTGTCGAGCACCTGGTCGTAGTACGAGAACGTGTTGACCGGGATGGAGTCGAATCCGGCGTCGGCGAGGCGAGTCCAGGTGTCGCGGCGCAGCCCCGCGGCGGTTTCGGCGAGATCGGCTGCGGACACGCGGCCGGCCCAGTAGCCTTCGATGGCGCGCTTGAGTTCGCGGTTCGGCCCGATGCGGGGAGTCCCGAGCACGGTGGTGGTGAACGGCCGGTTGTTCGGCATGAGTAGTGTTCTCCTGCAATGCAAGTGGATGACCACCGCCCTTGCGGAGAGAAGTCTGCAAGCCCCGTCGGCACCACCCACGGATCTGGGCACACCGAAACGCCTGTCGACCACTCGCCCATTCCACGAGGCGGTGAGTCGCCGGACGCGGCGCGCCCAGCACAACAGGCAGGTCTTCGGACTCGCCGGCGTGCGCATCGCGCTCCTACTGGCCGTCGCTTCCCGGGGTTCACCCAGTGCTGAAAGACGGCGGTCGTTCCGGCATACCGCTGCGGGACAGTTCCGGAGTCACACCGGATTCCCTCTTGTCGTCGCCGATCAGAGCGCAGGGGCTCCATAGTTGCTCCGGTCGGCGAACCAGTTGCGCCGTCCACCATAGCGACGTAGGTGTGGCCGTCGATGGTCGGGTCGGATATTCCGTGGCGTACTACCTGCCGCGGAACGCGCCGTACGACAGCGGGCCCAGCTGGGTGGGAGTGGATCGTGATGGGGGTCAGAAGTCGAGATAGTCGGCAAGCCATTCACGGATGGCTCCCAAGGTCACGTCGTCGATGCGACCGATATAGCCGTCGAATCGGTTGCGTGACAACGTCCGTAGTTGTTCGGTCATCGCGAAGCCCGTCAGCCCTGGTAGGTCGACATGGACGTGATTCGGCCAGCGCCTGTCCGTCCTGGTGATCGGCACACCGAGTGCGAGCGAGTCCACAACGCTGAGATACAGATCGGAAGCAACGATGACAAACGGTCTGCGGCCTGCCTGCTCGCGCCCGATCACCGCATCGGGGCGCACCCAGTACACGTCACCGGTACGCATGTGAAGCGGCTCCGCAGGCTCAGTCACGTGCCGGTGCCGTCAGCGCATCCAGTTCGGAGACTTCCCTCCAGTAGTCCGCGTCGGGTGGGTTCTCCCGCATGGCATTCGCCATTGCTTGTAGCCGCTCCTGACGACGAGCGTTCCGTACAACTCCATCCAGGTACTCGCCGACAGTCAGGCCATGTTCACGCGCTGCCGCGCTGATGCGGTCACGCAATCCGGTGTCGACCTTGATGCTGGTAAGGGCCATGAGACAGATCCTACCTGCGCAACTACTCTTCTGGCATACCAATTCGGTATACCCACGGTCCGTCAGCTGCCGCGGTATGTCGAGTAGGAGAAGGGGCTCAGCAGGACCGGGACGTGGTAGTGGCGGTCGGGGTCGTCGACCTCGAAGCAGATGTCGATCTCGGGGTAGAAGGCCTTGATGTCGTTGTCGGAGAACCAGCTTCCGGTGTCGAAGACCAGGTGGTAGATGCCCGCGATGAGGGGGGTGGTGTTGACCTGGGAGATGCGGCCGTCGGCGTCTGTGGTGCCCTCGCTCAGCACGGTTCCGGACGCGTCTTGCAGGGTCACCGCCAGGCCCGTTGCGGGGGAACCGGATACGGCATCGAGGACGTGGGTGGACAGGCCGGTCATGACGTGGCTCCTGCGTCATCGAAGTTGCCGGCGGGCGCGAGCATCCGGATCAGCCTGCTGCGGTTGATCTTTGCCAGCTCCGCCCGCATCACGCGGCGTTCGGTGGCAGGGTCGTTGCGCATACGTTGCTTGAGGATGGCGAGCAACTCGGCCGCCGGCCGACCGTTGGCGAACACGAGGTAGACGTGCCCGAAGCGATCCTCGTAGGCGGCGTTGAGATCCTTGAGTTCTGCCAGCACGGATGCGTCGGCGCCGGTGACCCCCGACTGTTCGCGTGCCGACGACGGATTGTCCGCCCGATCGCCGATCCGCGGATGCCCCGACAGCGCCTCGTCGAGGTCGCCTTCGCTCAGCTCGGCCAGGATCAGGTCGGCGTACTCGAGCAGCGCCTCGTCGTCGGAGAACGGACGCGCCGCCGCCACCCGAATGGCCCAGATCGTCGAACTGCAGCAGTCGTAGAGCGTGCCGATCGCCTGCCTTTCTGTGAGCTCGTTGAAACTGGACAAACCTCGCCAATCAACCCTTCGCACGGGACCTACCTTAGGGGGATATCGCGCGCAGGGCGCGCCGGGGACGGTGACTGTTGCTGACACACGCCAGGTTCGCGGTGGCGGTGCGGGCCACCGCGAACCGGGACGCGAATCAGAGCCTAGATTTCGGGTTGCCTGTTGAACCGTGCCGACGTGATCGGGTTGGCGTCGGCCACCAGATCGTCGAACCGGTAGTTGGCGATCTTGGCAATCTCGATCAGTGCGAACGACTTCTCGCTTGTCTCCGAGTTGTCCATGCGTGCCCAGCCGTTGCGCAACACCCGGTCGTAGCGTTCGGTCTCACGGGCGCAGATGACCAGCGGGAAACCGAAATGCTCGCGGTAGGCGGCCGACAGATTGACCACGTTCTCGTGTTCGGCCTCTTCCAGCTGCGACAGGCCCTTGTGGTCGACGGCCACCATCTCGCCGGTCTCCTCGTCCTCGGCACCGAGGTCGGGGAAGGCCCGGATGAGTTGCAGCTGTTCGTCGTCGCTGCCGGTGAGCATGCCTTCCTGGAAGGCGCTGCGCAGATCGTGCACGTCCTCGAAGGGCCGCTGGTCGTAGGCGCGATCGACCACCCAGTCGACGTTCTGCACGACCTCACCGAAGGTTTCGCGGAAACGTTCGGGGGTCATCGTGTTGACCTCGTCGAGGGTGATCGCGCCACCGCCGGCCACCTTCGGACCACGTGCGCCGACATGGAAGAACAAGAGGTTCAGCAGGATCGCGGTGATCGCGCCCATCGTGATGCCCGTGGAGAACGGGATCTGCAAGATGATGTTGGGCATCGCCTCGTCGACGCCGGGAATCGCGTTGATGTCGACGATCTGGCCGTCGGAGTTGATCACCTGCGACGGTGGCGACGACTGCGAATGCTCGACGTACAGTGCCACAGCCAGCGACGTGGCCGCGATGATCAGGTTGCGGTGATCGGTGAAATCCACCTTGGTGAGTGTCTGGATGCCGACGATCGCGACGGTGGCGAACATGATCAGCGCCGCACCGCCGAGCACCGGCGCGGGGATGGACTCGACCACCTTGGCCATCTTCGGGAACAGGCCGAGCAGCATCATGATCACACCGGCGGCGGCCACCACCCAGCGGCTCTTGACACCCGTCATGCGGACCAGACCGACGTTCTCGGAGAACGCCGTGTACGGGAACGAGTTGAACGAACCGCCGATCACGGTCGCCAGACCGTCGGCACGGATCGCGGCGGCCACATCGTCCTTCTTGATTCGCTTGCCGACGATTTCGCCGGTGGCGAAGATCGAACCCGTCGATTCCACGGCCACCACGAGCAGCACCACGATCATCGACACGATGGCGACGATGTCCCAGCGTGGCATACCGAAAGCGAACGGCGGGGTGAAGCCGAGCCAATCGGCGTCGCCGACCCGGTCGAACGTGGCGTCGCCGAGCAGCCATGCGACGAAGGTGGCCACAACCAGACCCAACAGGATCGAGATGGTCGACAGGAAGCCCTTGAGGAAGCGCTGCATCAGCACGATCAGGGTGATGGTGCCGAGTGCGTACAGCACCCACCGCGGGTTGGACGAGTCGTGTAGGTGTTTGGCCGGGTCGCTCACCGCGTCACCCGCGCCGACCGGGATCAGACACACGCCGATGATGGTGATCAGGGT
Source organism: uncultured Gordonia sp. (assembly GCF_937858515.1). Classification (NCBI taxonomy): domain Bacteria; kingdom Bacillati; phylum Actinomycetota; class Actinomycetes; order Mycobacteriales; family Gordoniaceae; genus Gordonia; species uncultured Gordonia sp. The sequence goes on from NZ_CALLZT010000114.1 coordinate 14,419, forward strand.
GCCGGTGACCACCGGCGGCAGGAACCGGATCAGCTTGGCGAAATACGGCGCGATGAGGAAGGTGAAGACGCCGGCCGCGATGACCGCGCCGTACACCGTCTGCAGGCCGACGCGAGCGGCGTGCTCGCCCTCACCGGCGTGGTCGTTGGCGATTTTGATGACCGGTGCCAGGGTGGCGAAAGTGATGCCCTGCAGCAGCGGCAGCCGCACACCGATCTTCCAGAACCCGACGGCCTGCAGCAGCGACGCGATGCCGCAGGTGAACAGGTCGGCGGTGATCAGCATCGTCAGCGCCTCGTCATCGAGGTTGATGGCGCGGGCGATCAGCAGCGGGACCAGCACTGCGCCCGCGTAGAACGCGACGACGTGCTGGATACCGAGCGCGGCCAGTTTGCCAGGTGGCGGTACCTGGTCTACTTCATGGACCCGTTTGCGTTTCGGGGCTGCCTTACCGGCAGCGGAGTCTGTGGTCATCGATGTCGCACCTTCCACTGGTGGAGAATCGTCCGCCTCGCGGCGGGCGGGAGTCCGCTATGCCACATTCGCTTCGCAATCGGGCGTGGCAGGAGTAAATAGTGGACCCAAGGCGCACTTCGTGCTGGGTGAGATCACGGTGTTTCCGCCCGGTAAAACGGTGCATGATGGCCGGACGGCGCAGCATGGAACGCGGCAGCGATCGCAATGTGATGGCAGCGTCAAACTGAGCGTGACCGGGGCGGGCTCGGCGATGGAGGATGTGGGTGAGGGTGAGGTGACAGTACTCGGTGCGGTGCTCGCAGCGGGTGCAGGGCGGCGCTTCGGTGGACCGAAAATCCTTGCACACCAAGGTGAATGGCTCCTCAAAGCGGTTAGCGCTCTCAACGCGGGAGGCTGCGGCGAAGTAGTGGTGGCAATGGGTGCGGCGGTGGTGCCGCCACCGTTCGGTGCGCGGGCGCTTACCGTGGATGACTGGGCGACCGGGCTGTCGGCGACGGTGCGCCGGGTACTCGGTAGCGTCCGGGAGTCCCCCGGATGTACCGGAGTTGTTTTACACGTTGTTGACACACCCGATGTCGGCAGCGAGGTGGTCGGCCGGGTGCTTGCGGCGAGTGGCTTGTCACCGGCCGCGCTGGTGCGGTCCTGCTTCGGCGGCGTGCCCGGTCATCCGGTCTATATCGGTATCGACCACATTGATGGAGTGTGCGCGCTCCTCAGCGGAGACAGGGGCGCGGGAGCCTATCTGGCTGCTCACTGCGATGACGTGGTGGCCGTGGAATGCGGTGACCTGGCCGGAGGCCGCGACATCGACAGCCCGGACTGAACAAAGGCGCATCTGCCGCGAGGTTCAGTTGCCTCTTACGCGCCTGGCTCGCACATCAGTGAGATGCCTGGCCGCAGTCTCGAAGTCGTTGTCGTCATGCAGGACGGTGAGGCCGTGCTGGACAGATGTGCCACAGACCAACAAGTCAACGACGCCGAAGGCTCGCAGCGAGCCTGCTCGAACCAGCGTGTGCTGAGCGGCATCGATCCAGCGCCACACGTTCTTGGGTACGGATACATCGGGGTAGAAGAGTGTGAGATCACGGCACATCTCATCGAATTCCCTCGCGTTGCGCGCTGATCGGAGAACTTCGACGCGTTGTGGCGCGCACGACCGTATTTCGCCTGCTTCGATGACGGCACGCCAATGCTCGAGGATGGCGGGCTCGCGCTGCATCCGCCACAGTGCTGACGAGTCGAGGAGGTACAAGTCAGCGGTGCTTCGGGCGATCTGCTTCGCGCATCGCCTTCCACGCGTCGTAGTCCCACTCCTGGGCACGACGAGCGTAGTCATCGAACTCTGCGGCACGCCGTAGCTTCGCCGCGTAGTCGCGGAGAGCCTCGTTGACGGCATCCTTCTTGGTGCCAAGGCCGGATCGTTTCAGGACCTCGGCGAGGGCCTCATCATCGAGGTCGATCTGTGTGATGGACATGGCAACTCCCTGCTGGGTCGACCCCACTACCGCGGTGATGTTGATGAGCAATGTGTCTTATCAACATTAGCAACAGTGATGGTGCTAGGCCGTGACCAGAGATCTGACCTGTTGTTCACGCCTCGATCCTCATACCCAGCATGCCCTCGGTGAAACGGCCGACCGGGTCCAGGGCGGCGGTGAGGGCGTCGTCGTAGCCGTCGCGGGCCCAGCCCTCGCGTACGGCGGTGTCGCCGGACGGGGTAATGGTGACCAGGGCGACGAGTTCGCCGGTGGTGGGGATGCACACCGCCCACGTGAACAAGGTTTCCGATGCCCAGCCGTCGGCGGCGCGGGTGATGCAGCCTGCCGGGTCGTCGACCCCCAGATCGGCCAACGCCGGGACATCCGACACCCGCGTGTCCGCACGAAGCGCACGCAGGTACCAGGTCCCGGCGTTGATCTCGACTGGTTCCAAACTATTTGATCTCGAGCAGCACGGTGCCTTGGGTGACGGCCGCCCCGGCCTCCACCGACAGACCTGTGACGACACCGGACTTGTGGGCGGTGACCGGGTTCTCCATCTTCATGGCTTCCAGCACGACCACAAGCTCGCCCTCGGCGACCTCCTGGCCTTCCTCGACGGCCACCTTGACGACGGTGCCCTGCATCGGTGCGGTCACCGAATCACCCGAGGCTGCGGCGCCACCGGCCTTCTTCTTGGTGCGCGGCTTGGGCTTCCTGCGGATCGCACCATCGGCAGCGCCACCACCACCACCACCGGACAGGGCCAGATCGCCCGGCAGCGATACCTCCACGCGGCGGCCGCCGATCTCGACGACGACCTTCTGGCGGGGGGCCTCCTCGTCGTCCTCGATGGGCTGACCACCGGTGTACGGCTCGATCGGGTTGACCCAGTCGGTTTCGATCCACTTGGTGTACACGTCGAACTTCTCGCCGTCGCCGACAAACGCGGGGTTGGACACGATGTGCCGGTGGAACGGCAGCACCGTCGCCAGACCCTCCACCTGGAACTCGTCGAGTGCGCGGCGGGCCCGCTCGAGAGCCTGTTCGCGGGTCTCGCCGGTGACGATCAGCTTGGCCAGCATCGAGTCGAACTGGCCACCGATGACATCGCCCTGCACCACGCCGGAGTCGACGCGCACGCCCGGGCCCGAGGGCTCGGAGTAGACGCTGATCGGGCCGGGGGCGGGCAGGAAGCCGCGACCGGCGTCCTCACCGTTGATGCGGAACTCGAACGCGTGCCCGCGCGGTGCCGGGTCCTCGGTGAACTCCAGCTTTTCGCCGTTGGCGATGCGGAACTGCTGACGGACCAGGTCGATGCCGGCGGTCTCCTCGGTGACCGGATGCTCCACCTGCAGACGGGTGTTGACCTCCAGGAACGACACCAGGCCGTCGTTGCCGACGAGGAACTCGACGGTGCCCGCGCCGTAGTAACCGGCCTCGCGGCAGATCGCCTTGGCCGACTCGTGGATCTTGGTGCGCTGCTCGTCGGTGAGGAACGGCGCGGGAGCCTCTTCGACCAGCTTCTGGAACCGGCGCTGCAGCGAGCAGTCGCGGGTGCCGGCGACCACCACGTTGCCGTGCTGGTCGGCGATGACCTGGGCCTCAACGTGGCGGGCCTTGTCGAGGTAACGCTCGACGAAGCATTCCCCGCGGCCGAAGGCGGCGATGGCCTCACGGGTGGCGGACTCGAACAGATCCGGGATCTCCTCGATGGTGTAGGCGACCTTCATGCCGCGGCCACCGCCACCGAACGCGGCCTTGATGGCCACCGGAACGCCGTGCTCCTGGGCGAACGCGACGACCTCGTCGGCGCCCGCCACCGGATCCTTGGTGCCCGGAGCCATCGGGGCGTCGGCCTTGAGCGCGATGTGCCGGGCGGTGACCTTGTCACCGAGGTCGCGGATGGAGCTGGGCGACGGACCGATCCAGATCAGTCCGGCGTCGATGACGGCTTGGGCGAAGTCGGCGTTCTCGGAGAGGAAGCCGTATCCGGGGTGGATGGCGTTGGCGCCCGACTTGGCGGCGGCGTCGAGGATCTTGTCGAAGACCAGGTAGGACTCGGCCGAGGTCTGGCCGCCGAGGGCGAACGCCTCGTCGGCGAGCTTGACGAAGAGTGCGTCGGCGTCCGGCTCCGCGTACACCGCGACGCTGGGGATACCTGCGTCACGCGCAGCCCGGATCACCCGGACGGCGATCTCACCACGGTTGGCGATGAGGACCTTGCTGATGCCTTGGGA
>NZ_CALLZT010000115.1:0-18631 GCF_937858515.1 uncultured Gordonia sp.
GCCATGTCGCGCAGGCACACGCGGCACAGGCCGAACTTGCGGTACACCGAGTGCGGACGGCCGCACTTGTTGCACCGGGTGTAGCCGCGCACGGCGAACTTCGGCTTCTTGGCGGCCTTGTTGACCAGAGCCTTCTTTGCCATGTCAGGCCTCCTTGGCGTTGTTGTCTTTGAACGGGAAGCCGAGGTGACGCAGCAGCGCACGGCCTTCGTCGTCGTTGGTGGCGGTGGTGACGACGGTGATGTCCATACCGCGCGGACGATCGATCTTGTCGATGTTGATCTCATGGAACATCGACTGCTCGTTCAGGCCGAACGTGTAGTTGCCGTTGCCGTCGAACTGACGGTCCGACAGGCCGCGGAAGTCGCGGATACGGGGCAGCGCGATCGACACGAGACGGTCGAGGAACTCCCACATCCGGTCGCCACGCAGGGTGACGCGGGCGCCGATCGGCATGCCCTCACGCAGCTTGAACTGCGCGATCGACTTGCGGGCGCGACGGATCTCCGGACGCTGACCGGTGATCAGCTCCAGGTCGGCGACGGCGCCGTTGATCAGCTTGGCGTCGCGGGCGGCATCGCCCACACCCATGTTGACGACGACCTTGACCACGCCCGGGATCTGCATCACGTTGGCGTAGTCGAATTGCTTGTTGAGCTCGGCCTTGATTTCCTCGCGGTAGCGGGTCTTCAGACGGGGCTGAACCTTTTCGGTGGTGGTCATGCTCAGATGTCCTTCCCGCTCTTGCGCGAGATCCGGACCTTCTTGCCGGATTCTTCGTCGATGCGGTATCCGACGCGGGTCGGGTTTCCGTCGGAGTCGACGACCATCACGTTGGACACGTGGATGGGGGCTTCCTGGGTCACGATGCCGCCGGAGGAGGCACCGCGCTCGTTGGCCGACGCGGCGGTGTGCTTCTTGATTCGGTTGACGCCCTCGACGAGGACACGCTGCTGCTTCGGGAAGGCCTGGATGACCTTGCCCTTGGCACCCTTGTCCTTGCCCGAGATGACGATCACGGTGTCACCCTTGTGCACCTTCATGTCAGATCACCTCCGGTGCGAGCGACACGATCTTCATGAACTTCTTGTCACGCAGCTCGCGGCCGACGGGGCCGAAGATGCGGGTACCGCGCGGGTCGCTCTCGTTCTTGAGAATGACGGCGGCGTTCTCGTCGAAACGGATGTAGCTACCGTCCGGGCGGCGGCGCTCCTTGACGGTGCGCACGATGACGGCCTTGACGACCTCACCCTTTTTCACGTTGCCACCGGGGATGGCGTCCTTGACAGTGGCGACGATGACGTCACCAATGCCTGCGTAACGTCGCGACGATCCACCGAGCACGCGGATGCACAGGATCTCCTTGGCACCGGTGTTGTCGGCGACGCGCAGACGCGATTCCTGCTGAATCACAGTGCGTAGTCTCCTTGACCTGGAACTTTATGCACGCCGGATTTCCGACCCGACGCACATGGTCTGTTGCCATCGGGTACGCGCCTGCCACCGGAGATGTCATTGAGATGACCCCGGAGTGGGTTCGCGAACCGATTTACGACGCAATGCGCCGTAGGCAACCCGTCAAGTGTAGAGGAATCCGCAGGTAGAAACCAAATTGGTGCTGGTTACCACCGATCCAGGCTCGTGTAGCCGTCTTGGAGCGCGCGGGCGAACAGGTGGGTCTTGGTGGAGGCGGTCCGGCCCGCCGCAGCGTACTTGGCGCGGATACGGGCGAGGTGGGTGCTGACGGTGGACGCAGAAATGAACAGTGCGTCGGCCGCCTGTTCCTTGGATTCGCAGGCAAGCCAGGTGAGGAGTACCTCTACCTCACGCGCGGACAGGTCGGGTTTGGTGAGCTGCCCGAACACCGAGTTGGGGCGATAGTCGGCCATTCGGGCCAGCGCGGCGTCACCGGCCGCGGCGCGGCGTCGTGGTGCCCGCTTGGGGGACTCGTCCGTTTGCCGCACTGCGCGTGCGGCGGCCGTGCCATCAAATCCCATGTCCTGAACCCCCTGCAGATCGGCTTCGAATACACAGGCGAGACGGACCGGGGAGGGTCGCCTCGCATGTGTACCGGAGGGTATCGGTCGACGCTACTTGGACGCTAGACCCAAAAATGGGGGCATCGCCGGGTAAGTGGGTAAACCTCAGGCCAGCGAGCCGTCGAGATCGAATTCAAGCCGCACGCCACCGTCCGGCGAGCGGGACACGACGGTCGCCAGATGCTCGCGGCCCATCGGCAGCACGCGCACCGTGACCTCGTCCGGTTCGCGGGCCCCGGCGATGACCTCGACCGCCGCGGCATGAATACGTTCGAGTGCCTGCGGCGCGACCTGCCCACCGCCGGCCCGGTCGTCGAGCAGTGTCACCCGCACCCCGCGATCACGAGCCGCCCACGCCGCGTCGGACAGTTCCGGGGTGTCCAGGCTCGGGGCGCGGATCCCGTCACGCAGCCGGGCCTGGATGAGCCGGCAGCGGTGGACGTCGGCGGCGGTTAACTCCGCACCGGAGGCGATGCGTTCGAGCATCTCGCGGGCGTCGGCGTCGAGCCGGCCGAGCTGGGCGTCGCGTTCGCGCAGCGCCGCGGCCTGCGCCGCACCTGCGGCGGCGTCCTGCATGATCTGCGCGCGCATCTCCATCACCGCCGACACCGCGGGCCGGGCGACTATTGCGCACAATCCGACCACCGAGAGCGCCGGTGCGAGGTAGAAGTGCAGGAGCAACTGAGGCAGCGGGTCGATGCCTGCGACCGTGCCCACCACCCACCCCACGGCAAGATGCAGAACCATCGACACGCAGGTCAACACCACCGCTCCGCGCAGGAACAGCAGGACGGCACTCACCGCGCCCGCTCCGATCAAGGTGAGTGCTCCGTTGCAGGACTGTCCCTCGTAGGCGAACAGGATCGCCGGATAGGTGGTCATCGTCAGCGCCGAGGACAGCGCCGCGTGCCGCGTGCCGATCGGGTCGCCCGGTGCCTGCGCCGCCACCTCGATTCCCGTGGCGGCCGCGACCAGGCCGAGCGTGTACACCCACCAGTTCACCGGGTTGGGGTCGATCACCACGACGACCACGCACAGGATCAGAAAGACCGTGATCCGCAGCGCGAACCGATACGTGCGCAGGCCCACCGCATCCGTCAGACCGGCCCGGCCCGGATCCAGCAGGTAGCGCTGGCGCAGCAACGACGTCACGGGGCGCTCCAACCGACCTGGACGGTGGTCCCCCGGTCGAGGACACTGCGCAGCCTGCCCCAGCCGCCGTCGACGAGCGCCATCCGGCGGCGGATGCTGACGGCGATGCCGAGTCGTTCCGGTGGCACCGCGTCCACGTCGAATCCGCTGCCGTCGTCTGACACGGTGACCCGGACGAATCGGGCATTCATCTCGATGAGCACGGCGATGCTCGCGTCCGCTCCGGCGTGCCGGAGGCTGTTGCGCACCGCCTCTCCCATCGCCTCACCCAGCGCCTGGAGCACCGGCGACGGGCACGACACCGGCCCCGCATCGCTTCCGGAACCGGCATCAATACCAAGAACGGTCGCGAACTCGGTTTCGGTACGCACCTCCACCCGGTCGCTGAGGCCGGACACCGCATCACGCAGCCGCGCCATCGCCTCGGGCCCGCCGACCGTGGCACCGTCGACACCCCCCGACCCGAGCCTGTCGAGTTCGTCGAGAGCCCATCTGGCCTGGGCGATCATCGTGTCGCTCTGCGGTCCCGGTTCGGCGGCGATGAGGGTGGCGATGACCCGATCGTGGACCAGGGCGTCGAAGCGGGTGCGTTCACGGTTGCGGGCGACCAGACCCGCCTCGACAACGGCATCCTCGATGGCCAATGCCCGCGCCGCGTCGTAATCGCGCACCGTGATGAGGGTCTTGTGCGCCAGCGACAACAGCAACGTGGCGAAGATCATCGGCCACAGGCCGGTGGCGATCAGCCCCCGACTCAGGCCTTCCGCACCGGTGACGGCACTCACCGCGACATAGCCCGCCACGCTCGCGGACAGCACCAGCAGGGCCAAGCCGAAGGGCCGCAAGATCACGGTGGCGAAAGCCGCCATCCCGATGAGACTGGTCAGCCAGTTGATCGGGGTGTGCACGATGGGCACTCCGTTCCAGGCCACCATCCACAGGACCAGGGCGGCGAAGTACGCGAGCACGTAGAGGCGGGTACACAGTCGCAGCAACCGGGTGTCACGGTTGGACGCGGCGATCGCCACACCCACGGTCGGTGCCACGACCATCGCGAGCCCCACCGGATCGAACCAGGTCGCCACATGTTCGGTCGGCAGAGTCGGGATGGCGATCAACAGGCTCACGGTGACACCGCTGATCAGCAGGTAGCCGCCGAACACCTGCAGGCGCGCGGTCTGGGAGGCGACGATCCTCGTGCGATCGGTACGCGGGCGCATCAGGATCTCGCCGACGCGTTCGCGCAACGTCACCGCCCGCCGCCGCCACCGTTCGGGTAGCGGTTCGGGAGTCAGTAGCGGTTCAGGAGTCAATGGCGATTCGGGAGTCAATGGCGATTCGGGGTCAACGGTCGCCGGCGACAGGTCCGGCGAACCTGTCCGCGCCGCGTTCGGGCACGGGAAGCCAGCCGTCTTCGACGGCACGTTTGAACAGGTCGACCTTGGTGCGGGTGGGGCGCCCCGCATCGGCGTACTTCTGCCTGATCCGTTTGAGGTATTCGTTGACGGTATCGGCGGCGACGCCCAGTGACCGGCCGACGGTGGCCGATGTCTCGCCCGAGGCGTACAGGGCCAGCACCTTCTGCAGCTGTGGGCTCAGGTCGACAGCGGCCAGTTCCGGGTCGCCGTCGATGGCCGCGGCCCATTCGGTGGTCAGCACCTCGTTGCCCTGCGCCGCGGCGCGGATCGCCCCGATGATCTCGGCCTCGGTCGCCGATTTGAGGACGACGCCGAGCACCCCGGCCTTGGCCGCCGACCGCAGCAGCGCCGGATGTTCGCCGGAGGTGTACACGACGGTGCCTATCCCGGCCTCGGTGAGCCGGAGTACGTTCTCCCGCGGCGTGGAGGCGTCGCCGAGCCGCAGATCCAGGATGACGATGTCGAGTCCGTCGCTCAGCTGTCGTGCCTGTCCGAGCAGTTCGTCGACGGTGCCGGCCGAACACACCAGCTCGAGGTCCGGTTCGGATTCGAGCAGCCGCTCGATGCCCCAGATCGGCGAGCGGTGGTCGTCGACCATTCCGACCCGCAATACTCGATCGCCCAGTGCCCGGTCACTCGATTGCCCCGTCTGCCCCGTCATGGCTGTGGAGTTTAGTGCCCGGCACCGCGCGCGGGTCCGGCCATACCGAAACCGGTCCGCGTGGCATGATGCCACAAGGTGAACATGTTCTAATTCGTCCCGAATCATGCCCAGGAGCTGCCCCTATGCCACCGGCAACACCCGACGCCACGCCCACCGCGCACCAGGTTCTCGACCGGACCGTCACCATGCCCGTGCACATTCGCCACGCCACCTGCTTCGTCGCCGGATTCACCGCCGACGCAACCGCCGTGTCGGCGGCCATCGCGCGGGCCGGCGACGGAACCACGCGCCTGCGTCCGCTGCAGATCCGGCCCGGCCGCACAATGTGCATGCTCGTGTTCGTCGACTACATCGACGGCGATCTGGGCCCGTACAACGAGTTCGGGGTGTGCCTGCTCGTCGAGGATCCGGCCGACCCGCCCGCATCGCGACTCGCGGCGCTGCGCTCGCTCGCCAAGGGCGACGCCCGCGCCCTCATCCACCGGCTCCCCGTCGACGGCGAATTCACCATGGCCGCCGGCCGCGGCATCTGGGGCTTTCCCAAGATCCTCGCCGACTTCGACGTCGACCATGACTCGCCGACCAAACACGGCCGGGTCAGCGCCGACGGCAGGCTGATCGTCGACCTGACCGTCGGCAAGGGCCTGCCCGTCCCCGACACATCCGGCGAAACGGTGCTCAACGCCTACTCCCAGCTCGACGGCATCCTGCGCTCGACGCCGTGGCGGATGACCGCTACCGCCAACACCCGCACCCGGATCGGTGGCGCATCGCTGACCCTCGGCGACCACGAGATCGCACAGGAGCTGCGCGGACTCAAGTTGAGCAGACGCGCACTGATGACCAGTTCCGTCGGGCATCTGGAGATGACGTTCGGGGACGCACAGAACCTCTGACCGCACGCCGCCGATGTGCCGCGTGGCCGCCGGACATTAGAATCGCGCAACAGCGCGGCAAGTGACCACCCAGGGGCCGCGCACACCAGGACGGAGCGAGATGACCATCCACGCCGATCAGCGACGCCGGAGCAGGCCCACTCGCACGCCCCGGGCCGCGATGGCCGCAGCAGTGCTGACCATCGCAGCGACCGTGCTCGCGTCGATCCTGGGTGCAGGAACCGCCGCAGCCGCACCGTCACGCGTCGTCTACAACACCCCGGTCGACGACCAGGAGGTGACACTCACCGTCTACTCGGCGTCGATGGACAAACACATCCCCGTCACCGTTCTGCTGCCCCGGAACCGGAACCGGCCCAGCCCCACGCTGTACCTGCTCAACGGCGCCGGAGGCGGTGAGGACGGCGCGCAATGGGACAAGCGGACCAACTACAAGCGATTCTTCGCCGACCAGAATGTCTACGTGGTGACCCCGATCGGCGGGGCGTTCTCGTACTACACGGACTGGCAGCGTGACGATCCCGCACTCGGCAGGAACAAATGGACCACGTTCCTGACCAAGGAACTGCCCCCGCTCATCGAGTCGACGTTCACCACCAACAAGGTCCGGGGCATCGCCGGGATCTCGATGTCGGGCACGTCGGTGCTGAGTCTGGCGATCGCGGCACCCAGGTTCTACCGGTCGGTCGCCGGGTTCAGCGGCTGCGCCCGCACCAGCGACTGGCTCGGACAGCAGTACATCAAGACGGTGGTCGAGACGCGCGGCGGCGCCGACGTGACCAATATGTGGGGTCCGCTCGACGGCCCGGGCTGGAAGCAGAACGATCCATACCTGACCGCCGGCAAGCTACGGGGCACCGGAACGAAGGTGTACCTGACCGCCGGCACCGGCATCCCCGGACCGTACGACCGGTTCGACAATCCTCGTGTCGAGGGCAGCCCGTTCGTCTTCGCGGATCTGATCATCCAGGGCGGACTGATCGAGGCCGCGGTCAACAAGTGCACGCGCGAGGTGGCGGCGCGGCTCCGGCAACTGCGCGTACCGCTCGACCTGCACCTGCGTCCCACCGGAACGCATTCGTGGGACTACTGGGAGACTGACCTCAAGACCACCTGGCCCAAACTGCGCACCGACCTCGGCGCGTGAGGCGCGTCTAGATTGGTGTTTGGCCAACCAGACCACAAGGGAGTGAACAGATGAGAATTCGACAGTCCGCCGCAGCCGTGGCGATCGCCGGTGCGGTGGTACTCGGTGTCGGAGCCTGCTCCGACGACGCCGACGACACCGGAACCCCGGCGAGCACCTCACAGTCTGCCGAGGCACCGGCACCCGGTTCGGCGTCCGCGCCCGCCGGCGAATCGGGCGATGCCGCTCCCGCCCCGGATCCGACCAGCGAGGATCTGACCAATGAGAGCGCGCAGAAGATCTTGCGGGTGGCGGTCGACGCGTCCTCGAGCAAGGAAGACGTCGAGAAGGTCGTCGACACCAGCGTCCCGGGAACGGTGACGATGATCCAGGCGTACGCGAAGGCATCCAACGCCGCCGGATACACCGCCGACATCTACACGGTCAAGGAGGTAGCCGTCACCGGCGACACGGCCCAGGCCACGGTCGCGATCAAGAGCCCGCACGCGCCGGTTCCCGTCGACGTCAACCTGTCCTTCGCCAAGATCGACGGCCAGTGGAAGCTCAGCTCCGACGCCGTCAAGATGCTCGCCTCGTTCGCCCAGCAGTACGGCGGCTGATCCCCGGGGCAGACGCTAACATCTGTCATTTCGGCGACGATATTGGTTAGAGTTCGAGCCTGAGTAGCAATGACCGAGTGTCAATGCGGTACCGCTGCTCGATGTCAGTACCCTCACAGCTACTGTGAGGCGGGCATGCGGAACACACTCAGTGCCCGGGGGTTGTCGCGGACGCGCGACGTGAATGGAGACGGTTGATGATTTCTGGGAAGACGCGCGGCCGAAGCCTTCGCGCACGTCTGCTGACCGTCGCGGTGGCATCGGTCGCCGCGGCCACGCTGCCACTGGCCTCCGGCGGAACGGCTCTCGCCGCACCGCAGAAGACCAGCAGCATCACCAAAGTCACCGACGTCGACCCGCAAGAAGTCACCCTTTCGGTGTACTCGAAGTCGATGGACAAGAAGATCGACGTCTCCGTCCTCACCCCCAAGAACCGTAAGAAGGCCGCACCGACCCTCTACCTGTTGCAGGGCGCCAACGGCGGAATCCTGAACTCGGGCTGGGCGGGGCAGACCAAGTTCAAGAAGTACTTCACCGACAGGCACGTGTACGTGGTGTCCTACGTCGGTGGCCAGTACTCGTATCACACCGACTGGCAGAAGGATGATCCCCACCTGGGCCGCAACAAGTGGGCCACGTTCCTCACCGAGGAACTGCCACCGCTGATCGATAAGGAATTCAACACCACGGGCGCCAATGCGGCCGCCGGGATATCGATGGCCGGCACGTCCGTGTTCAGCCTTGTACTCAAGGCACCCAAGCTCTACCGCGCGATTGGGGCCTTCAGCGGTTGCGCCCGCACCAGTGATCCCCTCGGCCAGCAGTACATCAAGTACGTCGTTGAGCAGCGTGGCAAAGGTAATGTGACCAACATGTGGGGACCGCTCAACGGGCCCGGCTGGCGCGAGAACGATCCCTACATCAACGCGGCCAAGCTGCGCGGCACCAAGATTTACATCACCTCCGGTACCGGTGTTCCGGGCAAGCACGACGAGATCGACTACATCCACGACCTCAGCGATGTGGCGTTCTGGTCGGACCGGTACGTCGCCGGCGGTTTCATCGAGGCTGTGACCAACCAGTGCACCCACCAGATGGTCGACCGGCTGCATGAGCTCAAGATTCCCGTCACGGTGAACTTCCGCCCCCGCGGCACGCATTCGTGGGGTTACTGGGAGGACGATCTGCACACCACGTGGCCCAAGATCGAGCGCGACCTACAGTGATCGTTGACGGCTGACGATGCGCGCATAAAGCAGGTGCCCCACCCGAAAGGATGGGGCACCTGCTTTATGTATGCAGTAACGGCCGACAGTGCAGGTCAGCTCACGATACGGAGCCCACTCTGTGCGGGTGGCTCCAGGCTCCGGCCGAGCCACAGCGCCGCCTTGTTGATCTCGCGAGCACACGACACACCGGTCGCCTGGCCGATCCACGGCGCGCAGTGCATGAGGGTGGCGGCGAACGAGGAACCGCCGGACAGTCCATAACGTTCCAGAACCTCGCCGTACCCCGCAAGACCTTCGTCGAGCTGCCGATAGGTGACCGGCCGGCCTGCCGGACGGACAGCCACCAGATTGGGGGTGACACGGGCACGCCGACGGATGTCGGTGATGACGTCTACGATCTCGGGATCGGTACGCATGGCGCTGACCTCCTGGCCCTTCGACTTCCGGGTACGGCGGGGATACCACTGACTACAAGTTTGCCCGACTAACGGTGCATCATCAATAGATGCGACGGACTTTGTAACAAATCGGTATCATGGCTTAACAACCACCGGGGCAGGATATGAGCACTGTGACTCATGTGACAGTTTAGATCACAATCTATGTTGTCAAATCGTTACCTTGTGCCCCCATTTCTGGGGTGAACCGACATAACGGACCAAACCGTCGGATCGGGACGCAACAGGGCCCTGAAGACGACAGGACCCTGAAGACGACGAGACCCCCGCCGGTCGGACCGACGGGGGCACCTCACGCGAGCGAGATCAGCCTTGGGCCTTGTCGGCCTCCATGGCCTCGATCAGGCTCTTGGGACGCAGATCCGTCCAGTTCTCCTCGACGTACTTCAGGCACGCCTCGCGGCTGTCCTCACCGAAGACCTTGGTCCACCCCGCCGGGATGTCGGCGAAGGTCGGCCACAGCGAGTGCTGGTTCTCGTGATTGACCAGCACGAAGAAGCGGCCATTCTCGTCGTCAAAGGGGTTGGTCATCCATTTTCTCCTTCTCTCAGGGTCATATTGTAGGCATCAGCGATCGGTGGGCCGATCGTCAGGGAACGCAGTGTCCGCGGCGTCGAGCGCACGGCGCAGCTCAGGTCCGATGACAGCGAGCGAATCCGGGTCGGCCATCCCGAGATGGTACGTATCGACGAACACCTCGCTGACGTCGCCCGTCACGAACGCGCGCCACGCCTGCGCCAGCGCCGATGGATCGCTCTTGTCCGCGGTCGCCACGAACAACTGCACGTCGCCGGTGTAGTCGAGCGGGCGGTAACCACCGACCAGGGTGGGCGCGGTCCGGAAGCCCTCCACCACACGATCGACCTCATCGGCCGTGAGCAGGCCGAGCGAGGCGATCTGGTTCCGGATCACGCCGATCAGCTCGTCCTCGGAGCTCACCTGCGTACTGGCATCAAGATTGAACAGCTCACGCCAGCCGCCGAGCAGGTCCACGGTGGTCCCAAGGTCGACGGTCCCGACGTCGGCTGTCCCGACGTCATCTCCGGTTGCCGTGGTCTCGGCCGCGGCGTGACCCGCGCCGATGCCGTCCGCCGGGTCGTCCGGCTCGTCAATCGAGTCGCCGTCCGGTTCCCCGTCCGGTTCATCATCGACGGGCAACAGCACCGCGTCCATGATGCCGAGGTAGGCCACCACATCGCCGGCCTGTTGCAGCAGCGCGACGATCGCGTGCGCGATGGTGCCACCCAGCGACCAGCCGAGGACGTTGTAAGGCCCCTCCGGCTGGACCTGCTTGATCTCGGCGACATACCGTTCGGCGAGTTCGACCACGCTCGACGCCGCCACCTCGTCGGCCACGACGTGCGGATCCTGCAGACCGTAGATCGGCCTGTCGGCGAGGTACGGCGCGAAACCGCCGTAGAACCACGCGACACCACCGGCCGGATGCACGCAGAACAGCGGGCGTTTGGTGCCCTCGGTGCGCAGAGGGAGCAGCACACCGTTGTTCGCCCGAACGTCGGATTCGATGAGCGCCGCGACCGCACGCACTGACGGATCGGTGAACAGCGCGGCCAGGCCGATGTCGATGTTGAACTCCTTGCGCAGCCGGTCGACGACCCGCACCGCCGACAGCGAGTTGCCGCCGAGGTCGAAGAACGACGCCGTCGCCGACACCTCGTCGAGACCGAGCACGTCGGCGAAGATCGTAGCGACGATGTTCTCGTAGTGCCCTTCGGGCGCGACGTAGGCCGACTGCAGCAGGGTCGGGTCGTGTGCGGGCAGCGCTTTCCGGTCGATCTTGCCGGCGCTGTTCAGTGGTAGTTCGTCGAGCGTCATCCACGCCGACGGGATCATGTACTCGGCCAGCGACCCACGCGCCGACGCAGCGATGGCGACCACGTCCGCATCGGCCGGTGATACGTAGCCGACCAGATAGTCGCCACCACCGGGCGCCTCGGCGACGGTCACGGCCGCGGTCACCACGCCGGGTGCCGCCGAAAGCACCGCCTCGATCTCACCCAGTTCTATTCGCTGACCGCGCAGCTTCACCTGGAAGTCGGTGCGGCCCAGATACTCCAGCACGCCGTCTGCGCGGCGCCGGACCAGGTCACCGGTGCGGTACATCCGTTCGCCCGACCCGAACGGATCGGCGACGAAACGTTCGGCGCTCAGGTCGGGTCGCGCGGCGTAACCGCGGGCCAGTTGCACCCCGCCGAGATACAGCTCGCCGACCACTCCGTCGGGCACGCGGTGCAGCCTGCCGTCGAGGACGTGCGATGTGCTGTTCCACATCGGTATGCCGATCGGCACCGAGGGGTCGGCCGCGGCGGCGTGTTCGATGCTCTCGTAGGTGATCTCGACGGCGGCCTCGGTGGGTCCGTACAGGTTGTAGAACAGGATGTCCGGCAATGCCGAACGCACGTCGGCCGCCACTGCCGGCGGCACCGCCTCACCGGTCAGCGAGATGATCCGCACCGAGTCCATCCGGGAGATCCGTTCAACACCCACGACGTCGACGAACACCGCGAGCATCGACGGCACGAAGTGCACCATCGTCGCCCGCGTCTGCTCGATGACCTCGGCGACGTAGAGCGGTTCGATGTGTCCGCCGGCCTTGAGCACCACCATGCGCGCACCGATCATCAACGGCGCGAACAACTCCGGCACCGATACGTCGAAGGTGTACGGCGTCTTGAGGACCACCGAATCCGATTCGTCGATGGGCAGTTCATCGAGCCCCCACCACAGCCGGTTGAGCACTGCGGCGTGCGAGAGCGTCACGCCCTTCGGTTTGCCGGTCGATCCGGAGGTGAACAGGGTGTAGATCGCGTTGTCCGGCCGCAGCGGCGAGAGCCGATCGGCGTCGGTCACCGGTGCGACGGACAGGTCCGCCTCGCCCGAGCAATCAACCACGATGGTGCGGGCGTCGCCCATGTCGGGCGCGCCGGCGGAACCAATCAGCACGAGCCGAACGTCGGCGGTCTCCATCATGTACTGCACGCGGTCGGCGGGGGCGTCGGGGGCGATCGGAACGTACTGACCACCTGCGGCGACCACCGCGTGGATGGCAACCACCATCTCGATGCCGCGGTCGATACTCACGCCTACCGCGTCATCAGCACCGACACCGGCCGAGATCAGTTCGCGCGCAAGCACACTGACCCGGGATGAGAACTCGGCGTAGGACACCTCACGACCCTCGAACCAGAGGGCCACCGCATCGGGGCCGCTTGCCGCCCGCGCCGCAAGGATGTCGGGCAGAGACCCGTCCGGGATACTCACGACGCTGCCGGTCGACTGCTCGCGCACCTGACGATCGTCGTCGCCGGAGAGCCAGTCGACGTCGCCGACCGGGGCCGACGGCCGTGCGATCAGCTCTTCGAGCACGCGGACGAAGGTGGCGGCGAACTTCTCGATCGTCGACGCGTCGAACAGATCGACCGCGTAGACGATGCCGCCCTCCCACGCCGATCCGTCGGGTGCCGACGACACGACCACCGACAGGTCGAGCTGCGCGGGAATCTCCGGCAGCGGCAGGGTGTCTATCGACAATCCGCTCAGCGACATCGGGGCGCCGGCGGCCGACGCACCGGGATCGAACGAGAACATGACCTGCGCGAGCGGCGAGAACGCCTCGGACCGAACGGGATCGACGGCCTCGACGACCGATTCGAACGGCACGTCCGCGTGGGTGAACCCGGCCAGGTCGACTGTGCGGATCTGTTCCAGCAGTGCGCCGAACGGTGTCGACGGATCGACCTCGCTGCGCAGGACCAGAGTGTTGACGAACATACCCACCAGCGGCTCGAGCACACTTCGGCCGCGGCCGGCGATCGGCGTCGCTACCGCGATGTCTGTGCTCGCACTCAGCCGCGCCAGCAGCACCGACAGCGCCGCGTGCACCACCATGAACGGTGTCGCACCGCTCGTGCGGGCAAGTTGTTCGACGGCCTGCCCGACGTGCGCCGGGATCTCGAACGCCAGCCGGTCACCCCGACGGGAAGCGACCTGTGGCCGGGGCCGGTCTGTCGGCAACTCGATCACCTCGGGCAGTCCGGCGAGTTGCTCACGCCAGTACGCGAGTTGCCTGCCGAGCACCGAGGTATCGTCGTCGGCCGATCCGAGCACCTCGTGCTGCCAGATGGCGAAGTCGGCGAACTGCACCGGCAGCGGCTGCCACTGCGGTTCCGCTCCCGCCGACCGCGCCGTGTAGGCGGTGACGATGTCCGAGAGCAGCGGCAGCATCGACTCGCCGTCGGCCGCGATGTGGTGCACCACCAGCCCCAGCAGGTATTCGTCGCCACCGGTGTGCAGCAACCGCACCCGCAGCGGCCATTCGGAACTGACGTCGAAGCCGGCCGACACCTCGGCGATCAACTGTTCCTCGGTCTCCACGACCTGCCAGATGCGGCGCCGACCGAACTGGCCCACTTCGCAGATCTGTTGTCCCGGAACACCTTCGATGGTCGGGAACACGGTCCGCAGGATCTGCTGACGGTCCACGAGATCGATCAGCGCACGTTCGAGTGCGTCGACGTCGAGGTTTCCGGTCAGCCGCAGCACCGCGGGCACGTTGTAGGTGGACTGCGTCGTGTCGTACTGGTTGATGAACCACATCCGTGCCTGCGCGAACGACAGCGGGATCTGGGCGGGGCGCGGGTTGACGGCCAGGATCGGCGCCAGTGTCGCGGCGTTGCCCGACACGGCGGCGATCAGTTCACGCACCGACGGCGCGTCGAAGACCTCGCGCACCGACACCGTCACACCGAGCACTTCCGAGACCCGCGCGACAACCTTCGTCGCCGACAGCGAGTTGCCGCCGAGGTCGAAGAACGAGGCCGTCACCGATACCTCGTCGACACCGAGGATGTCGGTGAAGACTCGCGCGACCGCGGCTTCGGCATCGGTGACAGGTGCCACGAACTGCTGTGCCTCGATCATCGGATCGGGCAGGGCCCGCTTGTCGAGCTTGCCGACCGGAGTCAGCGGCATCGCGTCGAGAACCGTGATCGATGCCGGCACCATGTGCACCGGCATACGCTGCGCGACAAATGCTTTCAGTTCGCTGACATCGACGGTCGCGGCGTCGCCGACCACGTAGGCGGCCAGCGCATCCGCGTTCTGTCCGCCGATGCCGATGACAACGGCCGAGCTGATGTCGGGGTGGGCGTCGAGCACGGCCTCGATCTCGCCGAGTTCGATGCGCAGACCGCGCAGCTTCACCTGGTCGTCGTTGCGGCCGGAGAATTCCAGTACCGGTTTGCCCTGGTGGTCGTAGCGCCAACGCACCACGTCACCGGTACGGTACATCCGCTCCCCCGGCGCGCCGAACGGGTTGGCCACGAACCGATCGGCGGTCACGTCCGGCCGGTGCAGATAACCGCGCGCCAGCGGGCATCCGGCGACGTACAGTTCGCCGGACACGCCCACCGGCACCGGACCGAGCAGCGAGTCGAGGACCATCAAGTCGGCGCCGGCGATCGGTCCGCCTAGGTCCACCGGATCGCCCGGGCGCATCGCGTCGGTGATGGTGACACCGACCGTCGCCTCGGTCGGCCCATACAGGTTGTGCATCGGCCAGCGCGCCGACCACTCATCCTTGAGCAGCCCGCTGATCGCCTCACCGCCCACGTAGATCCGGTTGGGCGTGGTCAGCGTCGCCGGGTCGAGGGTCGCGAGCACGGTCGGAGTGAGTCCGACAAGCGTGATGCCCTGTCCATTGATGAAGTCCTGCAACACTTCTCCGCCGAGGGCGTCGTTCGGCCGATACACCAGCGTGCCGCCGGTCATCGTCGCCATCATGTACTCGAACACCGAGGCGTCGAAGCTCGGTGTCGCAAAGCCCAGCACCCGCGCGCCCTCGGGCACCGCGGCCCGCCGGACCTCCTCGGTACCGAGGTTCAGCAGACCCGAATGGGTGACCGCCACGCCCTTGGGTTTGCCGGTGGAGCCGGAGGTGTAGATGACGTAGGCGATGTTGGTCTCGCGCACCGGCGAGACGAGTTCCGCCGGCGTGATCGTGTCGGCGGTCTGCGCGGCGATCTCCGCCGCGACGGCCGGGTCGTCGAGCCGCGACCAGGTCGCCGTGCCGGTGACGGGCAACTGCCCGACGGCAGTGGTGCTCAGCCCCAGGACGGCAGCCGAGTCGGAGATCATGTGCGCAACCCGATCAGCCGGGTAGTCCGGATCGATCGCGACGTAACCGGCGCCGGTCTTGGCGACCGCCCAGATCGCCGTCAAGCCCTGCACCGAACGCGGTATCGCCAGCGCCACCAGGTCGTCGGCACCGACGCCGTACCGGCCGATCAGCCACCGCGCCAGCCTGTTCGAGCGTTCGTCGAGCTCACGGTAGGTGAGCGTGACGCCGTCACCGGTGACCGCGGGGCGATCGCCCCAGCGGGTGGCGGCATCGCGTAGCAGCTCGCCGAGCACCTGCGGATCGGTCTGCCGACCGCCGTTGACCACACCCAGTTCGCCGGCCAGCCGGATCTCGCCCAGCGGCCGGTCGGCGTCGGCGAGCGCCTCGTCGAGGATCCGCACCAGGCTCTCGCCGAACACCGCGATGGTCGACTCGTCGAACAGGTCGGTCGCGTAGATGATGGACCCGGTCCAGTCTCCGTCGGCCGGTGCGATGGCCACCAGCAGGTCAAGACGTGCCGGGAACACTGTGGTGGGCATCGGGGTGATGGTCAGGTCCGAGTCCGTGTCGGCGATCGCATCCCGAGTCCCGTGGTCGGGAGTCTCGTAGTCGGCGACACTCGACTTCTCGAACGTCAGTGATACCTGGGAGAACGGCGCGAACGCGCCCGAGCGCGTCGCGTCCGAGGCGTCGACGACGGTGTCGAACGGAACATCACCGTGCGCGAACGCATCCAGGTCAGCCGTCCGCACCTCCGCGAGCATGTCCCGCATGCCGGCGGCCAGGTCGACGTGGGTCCGCAGGATGAGGGTGTTGACGAACATGCCGACGAGCCGGTCGAGTGCCTGATGACCGCGCCCAGCTACGGGGGTGGCGATGGCGATGTCGTCGGAGGCCGACAGCCGGGAGATCAGGGCCGCCAGTGCCGCCTGCACCACCATGAACCGGGTGACGCCGAATTCTGTTGCGGCGGTATCGATCTTGTCGGCGATGCGGGACGGGATGCCGAATGTGGTGACCGCGCCGCGTTCGCTCGCCCGCGGCGGGCGTGGACGGTCGGTCGGGATCTCGACGAGGTCAGGCAGCCCCGCCAGCGCCGTGCGCCAGTAGGCCAGCTGTCGCCCGGCAATCGAATCCGGGTCCCCCGGTGATCCGAGCACCTCGTGCTGCCAGATCGAGAAGTCGGCGAACTGCACCGGCAATTCATCCGGAAGTATTGCTCCGGATGATGTTTGGGCTACGTAGGCGGCGGCGAGGTCGGCGAACAGCGGGGGCACCGATTCACCGTCGGCACTGATGTGGTGCACCACGAGACCGAGCACCCGTTCACCGGTGCCGTCACCGGCCGCCTCGCCACCGGTAATCCGCACCCGCACCGGCCATTGCGACGACACGTCGAATCCCCGGGTCAGTTCGGACCACAGTTCGTCGACCGTGTCGACCACGGCCCAATCGAGGGTTTCCGCCACGTCGGACGCATCCGAAATGACCTGGTACGGAACGCCGTCGATGGCCGGATAGGTGGTGCGCAGCGACTCGTGCCGGACCACGAGGTCCACCACCGCATGCCGCAGCGCCGCGACGTCGAGGCGGCCGGTGAGCTTGACGACGAGCGGGATGTTGTACGTCGCCGCGTCGGGTTCGAGCTGGTTGATGAACCACATCCGCTGCTGCGCGAAGGCCAGCGGGATCCGTTGCGGCCGTGGCTCGACCGCGGTGATCGGTGGCAGCACCACGGAGTTGCCGGAGGTCGCCGCGACGAGTTCGCGCACCGATGGTGACTCGAATACGTCGCGCACCGACACGGCGACACCGAGCACGTCGGAGGCGCGGGCGGCCAGGCGCATCGCCGACAACGAGTTGCCGCCGAGCGCGAAGAACGACTCGGTCACGCTGACCCGGTCGTGGCCGAGCAGTCCGGCCACCACGGCGGCCAGCAGTTCCTCGGTCTCGCCGTCAGGGGCTACGAATTCACCACCGGCACCGGCGAAATCAGGTGCCGGAAGCGCGCGGCGGTCGAGTTTGCCGGCCGAGTTCAGCGGCGCCACGTCCAGCAGCACCCACGAGGTGGGCACCATGTATTCCGGAAGCTTTTGTGCCACAAAGGCCTTCACCGCATCGGTGTCCACACCGGCAGGAACGAGATAACCGACGAGATGTTCGGCACCCGCATCGGTCTTCACGACCGCGGCGGCCGCGTGCACCACACCCGGTGCATCGGCGAGCACCGCCTCGACCTCACCCAGCTCGAGGCGCTGACCGCGCAGCTTCACCTGGAAGTCGGTGCGGCCCAGATACTCGATCCGGCCGGCCGCGTTCCACCTCACCAGGTCTCCGGTCCGGTACAGACGAGTACCCGCCGCGCCGAAGGGATCTGCGACAAAACGCTCGGCAGTCAGCGTGGACTGAGCAGCGTAACCGCGCGCCACCTGCACGCCACCGAGATACAGCTCACCCGGCACCCCCTGCGGCACCGGACGCAACCGCCCGTCGAGCACCAGCGTCGACGTATTGGGAACCGGCACACCGATCGGGATCACTGTGTCGCCGCGGCCCACCTCGTAGGCGGTCACGTCGACCGCAGCCTCGGTCGGTCCGTACAGATTCACCAACCGCACCGCAGGCAGCGCCGACAACAGCGCCTGCGACGGCCGCACCGTCAACGCCTCACCCGAGGTGAACACCACCCGCAGGCTGTCCAGCGCCGCGAGCCGGTCAGCACCCAGCGCATCGGTGAACGCCGACAACATCGACGGCACGAAATGCATCACGGTGATCGCGCGCTGGCCGATCAGACGGGCCAGATAGTCACCGTCACCGTGGCGGCCGGGTTCTGCGATCACGAGTTCGGCGCCGATCATGAACGGCAGGAACAACTCCCACACCGACA
>NZ_CALLZT010000116.1:0-13265 GCF_937858515.1 uncultured Gordonia sp.
CCGTAAGCCTCTGACCAGGACTTTCATCCTCGCCCGGCTCCCCGGCGCTTGTCCGTGTCGCTCTGACTCGAAGAAAGTTACGCGACGGTTGCGCACTTTACAAATCGGCTGGTCAGAGACGGTTTCATCGGTGTCTACGCAGGTCGATGCGTACGGCTGTCCCACTTTGGTGACGCAGCACACACCGATCGGGTTTCGGCCGGCTTCCGAATGCGTCCTCGCTCACCGGCCATCGGCGATCAGGCCGGCCTCGATCCGGCGGGTCAGTTCACGCCGATCGGGTTTGCCGGAGGTCAGCAGCGGAAGGTCGTCGGCGGTGACGACGATCCATCGTCGGGGCACTTTGTACGCCGAGAGGTCACGGCGGATGTCGACGCTCACCTGGTCGGCGTCGAACGTTCCGGGATCTGCCGGCACCACGACCGCGACCACTTCCTGTCCGCGGTCACCGTCACCGACTCCCACCACCAGGCTCGATTGCACCGACGGGTGCCGGTCGAGGACCGACTCGACCTCCTTGGGTGAGACGTTGGCTCCGGAGGTCTTGATCAGTTCGGTGGACCGGCCGACATAGAAGATCCCCGGTTCGTCGTCGAGGACGAACACGCGGTCGCCGGTGTGGAACCAGCCGTCGGCGTCGAACACTTCCCACGGTTCGCGCTTGTTGTAGCCGAGCATGATCCCGGGTCCTCGGATCCAGAGCTCACCCTCGCTACCTGCGGGAACCGGCTCGCCGGTGTCGTCGACGACGAGGACGTCGGTGGTGCTGAAACCGCCCCCGCTCTCGGTGAGGCTGCGGTGCCGCGGGACGTTGCCGGGTACCGCGACAAGGGACAGATCCGCAGGTAGATCCACCAGGCTCGGACAACTCGACAGATCGCGGCGGCTGAAGTCGGGGTGTGCGAGCATGCGCTGGGTGAGCGTCGGCCAGCCGGCGATGCCCGTGCCGCGTTCGCGTTCGAGGAGTTCAAGCGCGGCGCCGGGTTCGGTACGGGCGAGGGTGAGGATGGTCAGCGGGCTGTGCAGCGAGCCCGTGACGTGCAGGATTCCGCCGATCCAGAAGAACGGCATCGCCGACAGGTAGCGGGTGGGCAGGCCGGGTGGGGCGAAGCCGTTCATCGTGCCGGACAGGAACGCCGACTGGCGCATGAGCACGCCGTGGGAGTGGATCACCCCCTTAGGATCGGCGGTGGATCCCGAGGGGTGGATCATCACCGCCGGATCGGCCGGGCACACCTCGGCTTCGACAGCCGACAGAATCTCTTGTGGCACAACATCTTCTACCGAATCTGTGAAATCCACCGCGTGGGCCCACCGTCTGTCGGTGCCGCCGGTGATCCAGATCTGCCGCAGGTAAGGGGCCTCGCGCACCGCGATCTGCGTACCGGCGTTCGTGGCGAGTCCGGGTAGCGCGTCCTCCAGAAATACCGCGAAATCGACCGATACCGCGCGGCTCGGTGCGATCAGCAGATGCACGTCCCCCAGCCGCAGGCCTTTGGCCAGCTCACCCGGTGCGTACAGGGTGCTGAACGGGACGACGAGCGCGCCGATCCTGCTCGCGGCGAGCCACCACAACACCCAGTCTGTGCCGTTCGGGTAGAACAACCCGACGCGGGTGCCCTTGCCGACACCATGTGCCAGCAACCTCCTGGCCAGAAGCGCCGAACGCCGCTCTGCCTGCGCATACGTGATCCGGTCGGTGTTGGTGACGACGTAGTCGACGTCGCCGAACTCGGCGGCCGCACGGGTCAGCGCCGCGCCGATCGTCGGACGGAAACCCAGGTCAGGCAACTCCATCCCATCAGTCTTACCGTATGTGGTTCCGGTCAGGTGGCGAAGGCCCGGGCGACGTCGTCGGCGTCGAGTCCGTAGTCGGCGAGCGAGTAGGTGTGGCTGGGTGCGCGGGCACCTGTCTTGCTCTCCTCGTCGAGCGTGCGCACTCCCGAGCGCGCCGCCTCGGACATCGGGATGCCGAGCGCCGCGTAGACCCGTTCGACCGTGCCCATCGGGTCGCGGCGCAGGTCGGCGAAGTCGACGTCGAGGAATTGTTCGGGGTTGTGTCGGGCGCGTGATTCGGTGAAAACGCGCAGGCCACGCGACCACAGTTCGAGCTGGGACCGGCCCAGGGTGGCGCCGGTGAACGTGTCCGACCAGCCGCGGGTGGCGTGTTCGGCGAGACTGCACGCCGAGGCGATGATGGTTTCCGGCGCACGGTGCGTCTGAATCACCAGTGCATCGGGGTACACCTCGAGCAGTGCGTCGAGGGCGAACAGGTGGCTCGGGTTCTTGAGCACCCACCGGCGTTCGGGGTCGTTGGATCCGATGAGCTGCAGGTTTCGGCGATGCCGGGCGTAGGCGGGTGCCCAATCCTGGCCGGCCAGCCACCGCGAGTACGACGGGAGATGGGCCAGGCATTCGTAGGACACCGACATGACGCTCTGCCGCAGGAGCTGCCAGCATTCCTCCACCTCGTCGGCGGCCATGTAGTGCAGTCCCATGAACTCGGGATCGTCGATGTGATGCTGGGCGAACGACGCCTGGAGCTGGGCGAACACCGGGTTGTCGGCCCACGTGTCGTGTGGTGGACGGGGTTGCGGCCACTGGGTGAGCCACATCTCCAGTCCCTGATGGGCGGGGTCGGCGGTGAGCAGCCGGTGCAGCGCGGTGGTGCCGGTGCGGGGCAGGCCGGTCACGAAGATCGGACGCTCGATCGGCACGTCGGCGTACTGCGGATTCGCCTGCCACGCGGCCTCGCTGAGCAGCCGGGCGATGAGTGCGCCCTTGAGGAAGAAGCGGGACATCTTGCTGCCGGCAGGGGTCAGATTCGCTTCTCGTGCATACGAATCGAGCAGAACGCGCAACGGTTCGAGGTAGTCGTCGCCGCCGAAGTCGGTCAGTCCGGTCGCGCGCGTGGCCGCTGCGTGCAGGTCATCGACGGTGCCCACTGATGTCTGGGCCGACGGCTGGTCAGTCATGGTATTCACCGCAGTTCACGTCGAGGGTGTGGCCGGTGATGGCGCGGGCCATCGGTGAGGCGAGGAAGACGACGGCGTCGGCGATCTCGTCGGGTTCGGGGAGCCGTTTGAGGTCCGAGCGCGCCGCTGTCTGCTGGTAGACCTGCTCGGTGGTGATGCCGTATTTGTCGGCGACCTGGCCGAAGTACCACTTGAGCTGGTCGTCCCAGATGTAGCCCGGAGCCACCGAGTTGATGCGGATACCGCGCTCCCCCAGTTCGGTGGCCAGGGTCTGCGACATCGCCAGCAGCGCTGATTTCGCGAGTTTATAACTGCCGTAACGGGGTTCGGAATGGCGGATGACCATCGAATTGATGTTGACGATAGCTCCGGCGGTGTCGGCGAGTGGTTCGGTGAACGCCTTGATGACCCGGAGCGTGCCGAGGACCGTCAGGTTGAGGCTCGCGGTGATCTGGTCGAAGTCGGTGCGGGCCAGCGGTTTCATCGACGGCAGGGCGAAGGCGTTGTTGACCAGCACATCGACGCGGCCGAACCGGTCGATGACGCGTTCGCGCAGGTTGTCGACGGTGGCGTCGTCGGTGATATCGGTGGGCACGACCAGGGTGTTCTCGCCGAGTTCGACGGCGATCTCGGCGAGCCTCGACTCGGTGCGCGCGGCCAGTACGACCGTGGCACCGGCGTCGGCCATGCGGCGGCAGATCGCCTTGCCCAGGCCGGGCCCGACGCCGGAGACGACCACGACTCTGTCGGCGAGCAGTCCGGTCATCCGAGCATCCTGTCCGCGAAGGCCTGCTGTCTGGCGGCGATGAGATCGCGCCACCCGGCGTCGTCGATGCGGTTGGCGGCGTACTCCGGCAGGTGCGCCGGAACATCGTCGAATGCGACGACCTGCGCCGATGGTCCGAGTTCGGGGCCGATCGGGTCGTCGACGCGTTGCCAGCGGAACTGCAGGATTCCGCGCGCACGGCCGGTGGTCTCGATCCAATTGGTGACGCCCGGATTTCGCCGGGAGACCACCAATCGGATCATTCCATCCGAATCCACTTGCGCCTGATGCGAATTGAGGCTCGTTTGGTGGTTGACGTAGTCGAGAGAGATGTACCACATGCTGCCGAGCTGAAAGCCCTGGTACGGGGCGGTCGAGCGCGGCACCGTGATGATCATCGCCTCATCGTCGGCGAGCCGGTAGTGACCGACCGATGAGAACTGGGTGCGCAGTCCGCCCGGGGTGAGCCTGGGCGGGGTGAAGGTGTTGACCGGCTCATCGAGGTAGAACCATTTCGGGAAGTTGAACCAGGTGTTGATGCGCGAGAGCAGCATCTTGCCCGCCACCGAGAACCGTCGGGAGACCTTGGCGACGTCGGGCTCCTCCGGTGCGGTGCCGCGGGTGTCGACGCGCTGGATCGAGATCGAACCTTTGCGTTCGGTCCAGTCGCCGTACACATCGCGCACCGCCAGCATCGACGCACCGTCGCCGAGGACGAAGTAGTTGTCCGGTCGCTCACCGGCCGGGTCCGGGCCGAAGGTGAGCGTGAACGAGCCGTCGTCGGCGATCGTGATGCGGCGGTCGTCGAAGGCGTCGTCGCCACCGGGGACATTGGTGGCGGTGTAGTCGCCGCGCAGGATCTGGAAGCTCAGATCGACGGTGCTTCCCCGTGTTCCGCGGACCTCGTAGGTTCCGTCGGGTTCGATGTCGGCGTGGTAGTAGAGGGTGTCGGGGTTGTCCAGGCCCATCTTGGTGGACGGGCCCGTCGAGGTGACGAAGTTCGGGTGCGAGCGCTGTCGCGAGCGTGCCAGCTGGATGACCGCGGCGATGCTGCCGGCCAGGTAGTCCAAGCCGTCGGCGAGGTCGATGTCCGTGTCGATGAATTCGGCTGAGGTGATGAGCTTTTCGGCCTCGGCGATGGCTGCGGCGAGCGGGGCGGTCACGTCGCTGGACATTGTTTCGGTGTACTCCTCTACAGCCAGGTGTCGGTGCCGTTCCAGGTGAGGAATTCCTCGAGTTCCGCCTCGGCGGGGTGGACTCGGGGGTGTTCGGTGGACAGGTAGCCGCCGCGGTAGAACAGCAGCGGCTTGTCCTGCAGGACCTCACCGAGGGTGCGGGCCCGGCCGATGACGATGTGGTGGTCGCCGCCGTCCTCCACCCGTTCGACATCGCATTCCACCCACGTCAGGCAGTGCCGGATCACCGGCAGCCCGGCCGGTGACGAGTCCCAGGTGATCGAGGCGAACTTGTCGTCACCGGGGGCGCCGAAGGTCGCACTGACCTCCTGCTGCCGGTTGGCCAGAACATTGACCACGAACTTTCCGGACTCCTCGATGACCTTCCAACTGCGGGAGGTCTTCATCGGGCAGAACAGCACCAGCGGCGGATCGAGCGAGAGCGCGGCGAACGACTGGCAGGCGAAGCCGACCGGATCTCCGTCGCTGTTCGTCGTTGAAATCACCGTGACGCCCGTGCAGAACTGCCCCATCGCGGTGCGAAACTGCCGAGACGTGAAATCGGCGGTGCCGTACGGTGATCGACTCACGGGCCTCAGCCCTTGAATCCGATGCTGAAGTCGTGACCCCACAGGCTCGCCGCCGTCGACTCGCGAGCCACCCAGGTGTCGTCCTCCACGGTCATTCCCTCGCAACCGAATTCGACGTCGAAACCGCCGGGGGTCTTCATGTAGAACGACAGCATCTTGTCGTTGACGTGGCGGCCGAGGGTCGCCGACATCGGCACCTTCTTGCGCAGCGCGCGGTCGAGAGCGAGGCCGACGTCGTCGGAGTTCTCCACCTCCACCATCAGGTGCACGATGCCGGTGGGGTTGGGCAGCGGCAGGAAGGCCAGCGAATGGTGGCGCGGGTTGCAGCCGAGGAACCGAAGCCAGATGGAGCTGCCCGGTTCGCGGCCGGCAAGCTCACCCGGCAGGCGCATCGAATCACGCAGGCGGAAACCGAGGACGTCGCGGTAGAACTCGAGCGTCGCCTTGTCGTCGGGGCAGGTCAGGACCACGTGGCCGAGACCCTGCTCCCCGGTGACGAACCGGTGGCCGTACGGGCTGACGATCCGCCGGTGCTGCAGAGCTACACCGTGGAACACCTCCTGGGTGTTGCCGGCGGGGTCGTCGAAGACGATCATCTCGACCACGCAGCGGTCGGCGAGTTCCTCGTCCTTACCCTCCCGGAAGATCACTCCCGCGGCCGACAGCCGGTCCCGGACATCTTGCAGCGCTGCGGCATTGGCGCATTCCCAGCCTGCGCTGCCGAGGTGGTCGCGGTCGGACGGGGTGATCACCAGGCGCGCGGGGAAGTCGTCCATCCGCAGATAGAGGTTGTCGGGATTGGTTCCCTTGCCCTCGACCATGCCGAGGACCTTCAGGCCGTAGTCGCGCCAGGCGGTGATGTCGGTGGCCTCGATACGCATGTACCCCAGTGACCGGATCGGGCTGTCTTCGGTCATTTCGTTTCTCCTGCTTGTGGTTTCGGTTCTGGTGGCGAAGTCATGCGGTCGGGTCGCCGGACCCTTCGTGACGTCGGCTCGCAAGCTCGCCGACCCTCAGGGATCAAGATGTAGGCCGGTATACAAACTCGCCGACCCTCAGGGATCAAGATGTGGGCCGGTATACAAACTTGCCAACTCCTGAAGGATCAAGATGTGAGCCGGACTACCAACCTGCCAACTCCTGAAGTATCAAGATGTGAGCCGGACTACCAACCTGCCAACTCCTGAAGTATCAAGATGTGAGCCGGACTACCAACCTGCCAACTCCTGAAGGATCAAGATGTGAGCCGGACTACCAACTTGCCAACCCCGGCGTTCAAGATGTCGGCACGCCCTCGGGGACCAAGACGATGACCGGCTTGCCTGGCGGTCAGACCATGGAGTCGCCGATGGGGATGCCGAACTCGCCGTTGCCGAAGGCGGTGTAGGCGCGTTCGGGATCGTTGGCGGCGTGGACGCGGCCGCCGTGGGCGTCGCGCCAGAACCGCTGGATCGGCGAGTCGAGGTTGAGCGCTCCTCCGCCGGAGTTCTCGAACAGCAGGTCGATGGACGCGATGGCGCGGGCGGTGGCGCGCACCTGATCGCGGCGGGCGGCCAGGCGCAGTTCCATCGGGATCTCCTCGCCGGCGAGGATCAGGTCGTATTCGGACTGCAGGTTGCCCGAGAGCTGGCGCCAGGCGGCGTCGATGTCGCTGGCGGCAGCGGCGATGCGGACCTTGGCGAACGGATCGTCCTTGCTCTTCTCGCCGGCATACGCGGCACGCACCCGCTTGCCCTGATGCTCGACGTGTGCGGTATAGGCGCCGTACGCCATTCCGACGATCGGGGTGGAGATGGTACTGGGATGGATTGTGCCCCAGGGCATCTTGTAGACGGGTGCGGTGTTGCGCTCAAGGCCGGGGCTCTCGTAGTTGGCCATCGTCCGCATGCTCAGCACGCGGTGACGGGGGACGAACACGTCCTTGACCTCAAGGGTGTTGGAGCCGGTCCCTTTCAGGCCCACCACGTGCCAGACGTCCTTGATGGTGTAGTCCGAGCGCGGGATGAGGTAGCTGACGAAATCGACGGGACGGCCGTTCTTGAACACCGGGCCACCGACGAATGCCCAGTCGGCGATCTCGCAACCCGAGGAGAACGCCCAATTGCCGTTGACCTTGTAGCCGCCCTCGACGACCTCGCCCATGCCCATCGGCGCGTACGAGGAGGAGATGCGGACCGTCGGGTCGGCGCCCCAGACGTCTTCCTGGGCCTGCTGGTCGAACAGTCCGAGATGCCAGTTGTGGATGCCGATGATGCCGGCGACCCAACCGGTGGATCCGCAGGCAGTCGCGATCCGGCGCACCGCCTCGTAGAAACTGACCGGGTCGACCTGGTATCCGCCCCACTGCTCGGGCTGCATCAGCTTGAAGAAGCCGGCTTCGTCCAGATCGCGCACCGTCTCCTCGGGGATGCGGCGCAGCTCCTCGGTCCGCGACGCACGCTGTTCGATCTCCGGGAGCAACGCGCTGATGTTGTCCAGAACGCGCTGCGCATCGGCGCCGCGAGTCCTGCTGTCTACCTGTGAACGGCCTGCTGACATCTGCCTGCTCCTTCGTTGTGTTCGGCTACGGGGCGATTCGTCGGACGTCCCCGGCCCTGAACCACGGTTGATCGTTTCCCAGATTAGAACACGTTCTATTTCTTGTCGAGCACCAGCCCCCAGTGCCCCCTGCCAGGACCAATTGCCCAAAGTCAGCATGCCGTCTGCCGCAAATCTGCAACGTGTTCTAGTATGGCGGTCAGAGTACGGACCGTCACCGAATCAGGATGGAGACCCCGACGATGTCTGGAATACAGACCTCCGCCGCCGCCGGCCCCCAGCGCGACTACCGGGAGATCGACACCGGAACACCCCCGACCCGCTTCGCCCGCGGCTGGCACTGCCTCGGACTGATCGAGGAGTTCACCGACGGCAAGCCGCACTCGGTCGAGGTCTTCGGGACCAAGCTCGTCGTGTGGGCCGGAGACGACGGACAGATCAACGTCCTGGACGCCTACTGCCGGCATATGGGCGGAGATCTGTCGCAGGGCCAGATCCGTGACGGCAACGTCGCGTGCCCGTTCCACGGCTGGAAATGGAAGGGCAACGGCCGCTGCGCCGGTGTGCCTTACGCCAAGCGCAGCCCCAAACTCGCCAAGACCCGCACCTGGCAGACGATGGTCCGCAACGGCCAGGTATTCGTCTACAACGATCCCGAGGGCAACCCGGCGCCGGAGGAGGTCATCATTCCCGAACTGACCGAGGTCGGTTCGGACATCTGGACCGGGTGGACGTGGAATCGCATGGTGATCGAGGGCTCCAACTGCCGCGAGATCATCGACAACGTGGTCGATATGGCGCACTTCTTCTATGTGCACTACGCCCTGCCCGACTATTTCAAGAATGTCTTCGAGGGTGAGACCGCGGCGCAGTACATGCGCTCGCACGGTCGTCCCGATGTCGACCTGGGCGGCGTCGCGTACGTCGACAGCAAGCTGGAGTCGATCGCCGCGTACTACGGACCGTCGTACATGTTGAACCCGATGGTGCAGTACTACGGCGGTTTCGCCATCGAGACCATTCTGACCAACTGCCACTACCCCATCGACTCGAACTCGTTCGTGCTGATGTTCGGCGTCATGGCCAAGATCCCTGAGGGCCTGACAGCTGCTCAGGCGGAGAAGATGGTCCAGAAGATCACCAAGGGTATCGAGATGGGCTTCCTCCAGGACGTCGAGATCTGGAAGAACAAGACCCGCATCGAGAATCCGCTCCTGGTGGAGGAGGACGGGCCGGTGTATCAGTTGCGCCGCTGGTACGACCAGTTCTACGTCGACAAAGCCGATGTCACCGACGATATGACGCAGCGTTTCGAGTACGAGATCGACACCACCAAGGCCGTCGAGAACTGGAATATCGAAGTGCAGGAGAATCTGCGGCGCAAGCAGGAGGAAGCCGCGCAGCGCGAGGCCGAAGAGGTCGGCGCCGGAAGCACATCGAGTTAGGCCGGGGACGACGAGAGGCACCGCCATGACCCGCACCATCGGTTCGGCCGATACGCCCTCGCCCAGTGCGCCATCCCCCAGTGCCGCCGAGCGTCGTAATTCGTGGGCCAAGGCACCGGATTTCGCCGGAGATCCCGAGCGGGCCGCGGCCGTCGCCCGTGCCACGGCCGGTGACCGCGAGCACTACCTGCGCGGGGGGATGACCGAAATCGAGTGCCGCAGTTGTCATGCCTGCGTCATGGTGAAGAAGACGAGCTCGTATCACACCAGCGTGCAGTGGAACTCCGATGCACGGGCCAAATGCAATGAACTCGAACAGCTTCGCCGATCCGGCGGCAATCCGGCATTGATGCCGACCTGTCCCCGGATGTCGGCAAGCATCAACCACGGGGTGGCCGAGGGCATTATTCCGGCCGAGTCTCCAGAGGTCGATCCCGACGGCTATTGGTGAGCACCACCGGTTTTCGTGGGCCTTGTGCCTGAAACTAGAACGTGTTCTACTCGAAGGGTGAGCATCAGCACCCCGGCCGGCGCCGTGACGGAAAGTCCGGTGGCCCCAGTTGCCGACCCGATTACGGAGATTCTTTCCGCGCCGCTGCGCAACTCGTTCGACTACACGCGCTCGCTCGGGCCGGTCCTGAGTCAGTTCGCCCTGGCGTTGCGCGACGGACGCATCCTCGGCAGTCGGTCCGCCGACGGCCGGGTGTTCGTTCCCCCCACCGAATTCGATCCCGCCACCGGCGCGGCCAGTACCGAGCTGGTGGAGGTGGCGTCGACCGGAACCGTCACCACCTGGAGCTGGCAGGCCGAACCCACAGCGGGACAACCGCTTTCCGAACCATTCGCATGGGCGTTGATCAAGCTCGACGGCGCCGACACCGCCCTGCTGCACGCCGTCGCCTGCAAACCCGGCCAGATCAGCACCGGCGCAAGGGTTCACGCGGTGTTCCGGGCGGTCCGTACCGGCCGCATCGACGACATCGCCCATTTCGCGCTCGGTGACGAGCCCGTGCCCGCACCGGAGGACACGAGCGAGCACTCCGATAATTCCCAGGTCATCATCACCACGCCGATCGCCTCGGAGATCAACCACTCCGCCACCGCGTGGGAGTCGGACTACCTGCGCGCGCTCCACGAGGGCAGGCTCATCGGTTCGCGGATCGGCTCCGGCGTCGACGCCGGCCGCATCTACTTCCCGCCGCGCGGCGAGAGCCCCGCCGACGGCGCACCGGCCGTCGAGAAGGTGGATCTGCCCGACACCGGCATCGTCACCACGTTCTGCATCGTCAACGTGCCGTTCACCGGTCAGCGCATCAAACCACCGTATGTGGCCGCGTACGTGCTGATCGACGGCACCGACATCCCCGTCCTGCACCTGATTCTCGATTGCCCCGCCGACGAGGTCCGCATGGGTATGCGGGTGCGCGCCGCCTGGGTGCCCGAGGATCAGCGCGAACTGTCGATGGGCAGTATCAGCCATTTCAAGCCCACCGGCGAACCCGACGCCGAGTACGACACCTACCGCGACCACGTCTAGAGGATCCCGTGACTTTTCCCCGCATCGCGATCGTCGGGTTCGCCCACAGCCCGAACGTCGCCGTCACCCACGGCACCACCAACGGCGTCGAAATGCTGAGACCGTGCTTCGACAAGCTGTACGCCCAGCTCGGCATCACGCGCACCGACATCGAGTTCTGGTGCAGCGGATCATCCGATTACCTTGCCGGCCGGGCTTTCTCGTTCATCTCGGCAGTCGACTCGATCGGCGCGATGCCGCCGATCAACGAATCGCACGTCGAGATGGATGCCGCGTGGGCGCTGTACGAGGCATGGGTCAAGATCGCCACCGGTGAGGTGGATCTGGCGCTGGCCTACGGGTTCGGCAAGCCGTCCGCCGGCAATACCGATCGCACCCTCACCCTGCAGACCGACCCGTACACGGTGGCGCCGCTGTGGCCGGACGCCCGCTCGCTCGGCGCTTTGCAGGCCCGCGCCGGAATCGATTCGGGTGCGTGGACGGAGGCCGACATGGCCGCTGTCGCCGCCCGCACCTTCGGTGGGGACGCCGAGGAACTGCTCGCCGCCGACTATGTGGCCGATCCGCTTCGCGCACACGACATCGCGCCGTACGCCGACGCTGCGGGTGCGGTGATCATCGCCAGTGAGCGGCGGGCCCGTGAGCTGGTGGCGAACCCAGCGTTCATCACCGGCTGGGACCATCGCATCGACTCCCCCAACTTCGGGGCCCGTGACCTCACGCTCTCGCCGTCGACTGCGCGCGCCGGTGACACCGCGTTCGGGGACGCGTCCCGTGCGGTGGATGTCGCCGAGATCAACGCGTCGTTCACCCATCAGGAATTGATCGTGAAAAATGCTTTGCGGCTGCCGGATTCGGTGCGGATCAATCCGTCGGGCGGGTCGCTGGCCGGTAATGCGCTGTTCTCGGCCGGGTTGCAGCGTATCGGGTACGCGGCGCAGGAGATCCTGACCGGCAACGCCGGTACCGCGGTGGCACACGCGTCGAGCGGGCCACTGCTGCAACAGAACATGGTGGTCACGCTCGCTGGGGAGAACAGCTGATGAGCAAGAACAGAGCCGCGATCCTCGGTACCGGACAGACCAAGTACGTCGCCAAACGGCACGATGTCACGATGTCGGGAATGATCCGCGAGGCCATCGACGCCGCGCTCGCCGACGCACAGGTATCCATCGACGACATCGACGCCATCGTCATCGGCAAGGCCCCCGACCTGTTCGAGGGTGTCATGATGCCGGAACTGTTCATGGCCGAATCACTTGGTGCCGTGGGTAAACGACTCATCCGGGTGCACACCGCCGGATCGGTGGGCGGGTCGACTGCCAATGTCGCGGCGTCGCTGATCTCCGGTGGCATCCACCGGCGGGTGCTGGCGGTGTCGTGGGAGAAGCAGTCCGAATCGAACGCGATGTGGGCGTTGTCGTTGCCGGTGCCGTTCACCAAACCGGTCGGGGCCGGGGCCGGCGGATTCTTCGCGCCGCATGTGCGGGCGTACATCCGGCGATCGGGTGCGCCGATGGACACCGGTGCCATCGTCGCGACGAAGGACCGCCGTAATGGCGCGCTCAATCCCCTTGCGCACCTGCAGCAACCGGACATCACCGTCGACAAGGTGATGAGTTCGCAGATGCTGTGGGATCCGATCCGCTACGACGAGACCTGTCCGTCGTCGGACGGGGCGTGTGCGGTCGTCATCGGCGACGAGCAAGCCGCTGATGATGCTGTGGCACAGGGTAACCCCGTTGCGTGGGTCCATGCGACGGCGATGCGCACCGAACCGCTGTTCTTCGCGCACCGCAATGTGGTGAACCCGCAGGCCAGCCGCGACGCGGCCGCCGCGCTGTGGAAGGCCTGCGGGATCAGCGACCCGCTCACCGAGATCGATGCGGCGGAGATCTACGTGCCGTTCTCATGGTTCGAGCCGATGTGGCTGGAGAGTCTGGGCTTTGCTCCCGAAGGCGAAGGGTGGAAGCTCACCCAGGCCGGGGAGACGGCGATCGGCGGCAAGCTGCCGGTGAACGCGTCCGGTGGCGTGCTCTCGTCGAATCCGATCGGCGCGTCGGGCATGATCCGGTTCGCCGAGGCGGCCATCCAGGTGATGGGCAAGGCCGGAGCCCACCAGGTCGAGGGCGCCCGCAAGGCCCTCGGTCACGCGTATGGCGGTGGGTCGCAATACTTCTCGATGTGGCTCGTGGGGGCGGACAAGCCTTCGCATTGATGATTCAGTTTGTCCGCCCCC
>NZ_CALLZT010000117.1:0-13266 GCF_937858515.1 uncultured Gordonia sp.
GCAAATTCGCAGTCAGATCCGATACGCCACCGCTACTCGCGGATCTAGGTCTGATCCCAGTAATGCATGCCGTCGGGATTGAACATCTTCTCGATCTTCGGCAACCGCGGAATGATCGTCCTGCTCGTCTTGTCCAGACCCTCGATCATGGTGTCGATCCGGGTCGTGTCCTTGGCCAGGCTCTTGAGGTCGACGGCGGCGATGTTGGCCACTCGCTGGGTCTGTTTGATCTCGGGCAGTGCGGCGTTGACGGACCGGATCACCTCCTGCATGTCCTGGATGCTGCCCGCGTTGACGAAGTTCGCGAGAACGACGAGCGTATCTTCCAGTGCCGGTGGCGAAATCGTTCCGGACAGCGGGATGGTGCCTCCTGTCAACGACGGACCGGTGCCCGATGCCCGGATCGACACGTACGGGTCGCCGAGCACTGTGCTCTGCCGGATCGAGGCCGTCGCATCGGCCGAGATCCGCACATCGTCGAGAGTGGCGGTCACGTCCACGTATCCGCGGCGCAGGACCACGTCCTTCACCGAACCGACCCGCAGACCGTTGAGTGTCACGTCCGCACCCTCGGGCATGTTCAGCGTGTTGGCGAACTGCAGCTTGAGCGTCTTTCCGCTCCCGGACGAGCGGACCGACGACGCCATCTCCGACGGATTGAGTGAACAACCACCGAAGCCGACGACCATGGCGGCTGCGACCAGCACGCCCCAGATCCGGCCGATTCTTCCCTGTCGCATCATCATCGCCGTCCTCCGGCCACCAGCAAATCGAGGATGCTCATGCGCACGAGCCTGCTCGAACCCCGTTCGGGGATGCATGAACCGGCGCGCACGGTGTTGAGTCCACGGCAGAACGCCTTGGGCGCCGGTGTCTGGATCCTGACCTGCGGCACCGTGATCCGGATGCCGGCACCCTTGTTCTTCTCCGAGACCACTGCTGCCTGCGTGGCCAGGACCGGCAGCGCCTCAAGCGCCTTGCTGATCTTGGCCGACTGCGTGGCTGCGACGTGAATGTGAGGTGGTGCGATGTCCATGAAACCGTACAGTTCCTTGCCATAGCGCGGCTCGAACTTGTAGATCATGAGCAATACCGGCTGCATGCCGTAGATCATGTGCACGGCACCCGGCCACAGGACGTCCGCGCCCACCTGGGTGGCCGGCGCCAGTTTGGAGATGATCGAGGCGACGTCCGACCACTGATCGAGCACATCGGTGGTCAACGGTGCGGTGTTGAGGATGATCGCACCGATATCGGAAACTGTCGCTTCGGGGTTCTTTGCCGCCGCGCCCGCGGTTTTCATCAGCTTCGCCAGCGACGGACCGGTGCCGTCGAGTGCCTGGGCGAGTGCGTTGATCGTGCCTTCCACCGCGCGGGTGTCGTTGTCGGGTGCGATCGCCTCGATCAGATCGGCGGCCGAGCCGGTGATCTCGGAGATGCTCCTGGGCGTATAGGAGTTCTGGACCGAGATACAGTCTCCGGGCTCGAGCCGGGGTCCGGTGGAGTCCCCGACCAATTCCAGGGATCTGTCGGCGAGGATCGACTTGGAGCGCGTCACGGCTTTGACGTCGGCGGGTACCGAGCGCTTGGAATCAATGCTGAACTGCACTCGCGTCCCGTCCGGGTACGGCTTGATCGAGGTGATCTTCCCGACCTGGTAGCCCATACGCGTCACCGCGTTTCCCTTGTACAGGCCGATTGTGTCGGGCAGCATCGCGCAGAATCCGGTCCGTTGCGAGGAATCGCCTCGCCCGGACACCGCGAACGCCGAGGCCACGACGGCGATCACGCCGACGAGAGCGGCCAGCGTGATCCAGGACCTCTTGGAGATCCAGGTTTTCCGGGCGGTCCCTGACTTCTCGGCCATCAGCAGGTCCTTCCCGGTACCGGCAGGCACATGGCCGTCGCGTCGATCACGAACTGATCCTTCGATTTGTGTTTTCCGTCGCCCACCAACCGCATGAGCTGATCACGCATCGGTTCGAGCCGGTCGATCACGGACTGAGTCGACGTTTCGAGTTTCTTGGCCAGTGCCCGCAGGCCGACTACCCCATTGTCGAATTCGTATTCGTGATTGAGGTAGAACTGCGCGAGCACACCGAGCCGCTCCAGGACACCGCCCAGTTGCCTGAATGCTTCAGAGAACCCGTAGCGGTACGTGTAGTACTGCGACAGAGCGATATTCACCTTCCGCACCAGTTCCATCACGAAGTCACGGCTCTTGTTGAAGGTGCCGGTGTATTGGCTCGCCATCGAGAGGATCGATTGGACCTGAGCCTTCTGCCGGTCCATGATCGTAGCCACGGTCTGCAAACCGTCCATGGCGTTGCGGAAGGCCGCCGTGTTCTTGCCGACGCCGTCGGCGACCTGCATCATCGACCGATCCACCGGCTCACCGGAGACGTTGTCGGTCACCCTCGGCAGTTCCTGAAGAATGTCGGCGACGGTGTACGGCACGGTCACCCGGTCCGGTGAGATCGTCCCGGAGTCCTCGGACGCCGGCCCCGACGGCTGCAGTGCGACGAAGTAGCCGCCGACTGCGGTCAGCAGTTGCACCTTGACCCGCGTACGGTTGCCCACCCGGACCGTGTCGTCCAGGTCGAGGGTCACCTTGACATCCTTGTCCCGCAACTCGACCGAACTGACCTTGCCCACCGAGATGCCGGCGACACGAACGTCTTCCCCACCGCTGACCGCGGCCGCGTCGCGGGTGGTGAACGTGACGCTCTGCCGTCCGGGCGGCGACAGGTAGAAGTAGGACACTCCCGCCACGACGATGGCGATCACCGCCATCACCAGCGCCCCGGCCAGCAGGTCGTTCTCGGCCAGACGTTCCCGGAACTTTCTCATGCCCGACATACGACCACCCCGCTGCCGCTCACCAGCACCTGACCGAGCTCTGGCAAAGGCAATTCTCCTTTGGAACATTTATTCGTCTTCGCCGGCGCGATCGCGGGCAACTGCATGCTGTCCACCACACTCGGAAACAGGTCCATCGCCTTCCACATGTTGTTGATATTCGGGAAGGCCTTGGCCAATTCCTGATCCAGGTTGGTCGTGGTCTGCAACCCGATCGCCGCCATGATCTGGTTGAGCACCGTCATCAGGGCCGGACCGTACTTGTCCGCCTTGCGGAACTCGTCGAGCACGGTCAGCACTGAATCGACCGGCACTTCGATCTCCTTGAGGAACTGCAGGATCTGCGGCGACATGCCGCCGAGGCTGTCGGAGATCCGCGACATGTTCCGGACGAGCGTCACGATGGTCTTCTCCCGGTTCGCGGTGTACCGGCTCAGCTCATCGATGCTCTTGAGCAGCGGCGCCAGACCACTTCCATCGCCTTGCAGGACCGTCAGCGCATTGTTGGAGAAATCATTGATCTCCTCAGGGCTCAGCGTCTGTAGAACGGGCTGAAGACCGTTGAACAATTCGGTGACATCGAAGGAAGACACGGTGTTCTCGGTGGACAGGTGCCGCACTGACGGCCCATTCCCGTCGGCGCCGGTGACATCGAGATACCTGACGCCCGAGAGGTTCGCGTACCGCACCGCCGCCTTCGATTCGGCGGTGAGCGAATGGTCGTCGTTCACGGTGAACCCGACTTTCGCCACCGCCGAATTGTCGCCCGATTGCTGCAATTCGACGCCGGTGACCTTGCCGACCTTGACTCCGCGGATACGAACGTCCGCGTTGGGCCGTAGGCCGGAGGCGTCGGCGAAGTCCGCGGTGTACTGCCTCGTCGAGCCGCTGTACGGCGCGGTGATTCCGTTTGCGATGACGAAGTACAGAATGAGTGCTGCCAGTGCCGCTGCGACAAGTTTCCACAGCGGCCGGATGACGCGGGAGGCTCCCGCCAGATGCCCGCGCATCAGTTGTCCGCTCATCTGGGTCCCGCTTTCAACGGCAGTCCGACAACAGGACCGTCGAACACCGGCAGCTTCTCGATCGCCAGATTGATCTTGAGATTGCGGCCCCCGTCACTGCGTGGTTCGAACGCCCCGTTGAGCCTGGTCACCAGGTCACGCACCGTCGTGGTGGTCACCGTTCCCTCCCCGATCGCCGGCAGCACCGTACCGACCTCCTTGATGATGTTCACCCAGGGCAACAGATTGGCCTGGTTCGATTTGAGCAGCCTGCCGACCATGGAAAAGAAGTTGTCCGAGATGGCCTGCAATGTATCGGTGAAATTGTTCTGCACCGTATCGCCCGAGAGCCGGATATCGCTGTCGTAGAACGCCGTCAGTCCCGACAGTGCACCGTCGGCAAACGGCGGCAGGGCGGTGACGATGTCGTTGTACCGGTCCAGCAGATAGGCCGGCATCTGCCGCTGCGTCCTGGCGACCACATCGGCGAACACCACGCCGGTGTGCATGAGCGGTTCGAATGCCTTGCTGTAGGCGAGCATTCGCTGAATCACCTTCACCGTGTCGTCCACCAGCACACCGTTGGCGACATCGGAGCCACGTTCGAGCATCGTCGCCATCGAGTAGTCCGCGGCGTCACGCCGCTCCACCCGGGTTCCGTCGGCGAGCAGTCCCGCTTCACGTGTTCCCGGATCGGTGATGGTGATACCGGTGATACCGAAGTAGTTCTTGGGCCGGAAGTCGAGACCGAAATCCTTGCCCATTCCATCGACCAGGTGCTTGCGCAATTCCATGGTGATTCGGGCGCTGCCGTCCTCGTTGACCTTGAGGTCACTGACCTTGCCGACGGCTGCACCGCGCAGCATCACGTCGGTGCCATGGCCGACGCCCGATCCCACCGCCGAGGTGTTGACGTACACCGTCATCAGGTCTTTGTCCCTCGGCGTGAGCGCGGGAATGACGACGGCGAACAACAGGCCCACGAGCACCGCCACCACCACACCGATCAACCCCGTCCGGCGCATCGTCGCACGCCGGGAGTGTTCGGACCCGACCAGAAATCCTGAGACCATCGATTACCCCTTGAAGACCAGATCCGGATGCAGACCCCACAGCAGGATCGTCATCACGAGATTCATGACGATGGTCATGACCAGACTTGCCCGGATCGCGCGGCCACAGGCCCGGCCCACCCCTTCGGGGCCGCCCGAGGCGAAGAATCCGTAGTAGCAATGAATGATCGTGATGACCGCACAGAATGTGACTGCCTTGACCAGCGAGTAGAAGACCTCGACCGGATCAAGGAACTGACTGAAGTAATGGTCGTAGGTGCCCGGCGGAGCGCCCTGCACATGTTTGACGAAGGTGCTGGCCGTCAGGAAGCCGATGGCCAGACTCAGCAGGTAGCCCGGAATGACGCACAGCATGCCGCCGACCAGACGGGTCCCGACGACGAACGGAATGGACCGGATACCAAGGGTTTCGGTGGCGTCGATCTCTTCGGCGATCCGCATCGAGCCGATCTCGGCGGTCATCCGGCAGCCGACCTGGGCGGCGAATCCGATGCCGGTCATGATCGGGCCCATCTCACGGATATTGAGGAAGGCCCCGATCACGCCGGTGAGCGGGCCGAAACCGATGAGATTGAGCGTGTTGTACGCCTCGATCGCCACGGCCACACCGATCGCGACACCGAGGATGACCAGGAGCGGGATGACGCCACCGTCGACGATGATCGAGCCGCGGCCCCAGGCCATGCTGTTCATCGTCTTGGTGGTCTGCTTGCGATAGTGCCGCACGGTGTACGGCAGATGCACGATCGTCTGGACGGTGAACAGAATCCAGCGGCCGATGCCCTCGCCCATGGCGAAGACACTGGTCGACAACCACCGGCTGACCCGGGTTACCGCGTGATCTGCCGTATGTGTACTCGGATGTGTCATGGGATCAGCCCACCGCACTCGGGAAGAACATCGATTGAATCTGGGTGGTCAAGAGATTGGTCACGAACACCGCGATGAATCCGAGGACCACGGATGCGTTCACCGCGTCGGCCACACCTCGCGGTCCGCCCTTGGCCTCCAGACCACGCAGGCTCGCGATGATGACGACCTCCATCCCGAACAGCGTGGTCTTGAGAATCGCGAAGTAGAAGTCGGTGGTCGTGGCGAAGGCGCCGAAGGATTGCCAGAAGCTGCCCGGGATGACGCCGTTGATGGAGACGGCCAGCGAAAATCCCGCTGCCACAGCGGAAGCCACGATGACCACGCAGAGGATGGGCGCGATGAGGATGATCGCGAGCAGTCGCGGCAGCACCAGGCGCTGCACAGGGTTGACGCCCATCACCCGCATCGCGTCTATCTCCTCACGGATGGACCGGGCGCCGAGATCGGCCGCGATCGCCGAGGCTGCCGCACCGCCCATCAGCAGGCCCGCCGCGATCGGCGCTCCCTGCGAGATGACGCCGATGCCGCTGGCCGCACCGGCCAGGGATTTGGCGCCGACCTGGTTCACCACGGCCCCCACCTGAATGGAGATCTCGGTGCCGACCGGCAGGGCGATGAGCACCGCCGGCAGCGCCGTGACCGTCAGCAGAAACCATGCCTGCTCAAGGGTTTCCACGACGGGGATGCGCATTCGCGCGATTCCGGTGATCGCGTACCAGATCACCTGCACCGCGAGTTGAGCGGCGCGGCCGATGGTCGCCAGCGAGTTGCGGGGCACGGTGGTCACCCACTTGGCGATGCCCGCCAGTGCACGGTCCACGGCCGGGCCGGTGCCGCCGAACAACGGTGCCGGCGCGTCCAGGGCGGCTTGGGCTGCCATCGCCTCCAGCCGTGCGTCGACGGGGTTGAGACCTTGCATTCCTCCCTCTCCGATTTCTTCCCGGAGCTACGGCCGAGGCGGCGCCCTGAGACATTTTATAATTGAGATTCAATTCAAAACTGATGATCCGCCGATGGGCGCGCTCACAGTCACGCAGGACCGTAGCACGCCCATCGCGGCGCATCGGCTACTTCGCGGAATTCGCCCTGTCGAAGCGGGCGCCGAGAATACTGTCGGTGGCCGCCGCGGCCTTCACCCGCTCGGTCAGGCTTCCGTTGTCCTGCTTGCGGAAGTCCTTGAGCATGACCCTTGCCGCGTTCTGGCCGGGCATTCCGGAGATTCCGGCCACCGGATGGGTACCCGCGCCGGTGAGGTAGAGACCCGGAACCGGAGTGTGGTAACCCGCGAACTTCTCGGCCGGCTTGAGCGGACCGAAACGCGAGATGACCGGATCGACATGGTAGACGCTGCCGTCGATCGCCCAGAAGCGTTCCTCGATGTCGGGCAGCGCGAGGTCGCGGCGGGCCACTTCCAGGGATTCGATTCCCTGGTAGTAGTGCGAGGCGTCCTTGATCACCCGCTCGGTGATCTGCTTCTTGGCCTCGTCCCAGCCCACTCGCGGATCCGAGGGAGTGATACCCGCCCAGAACCAGAAGATGTCACAGCCGTCGGGGGCAAATCCCTTGTCGAAAGCCGTGGTCGCGTGGCCGAGCCCCGGAATATGTTCGGGCACTTCGCCTCTGATACTGG
The DNA here is from genome assembly GCF_937858515.1 of uncultured Gordonia sp. NCBI lineage: Bacteria > Bacillati > Actinomycetota > Actinomycetes > Mycobacteriales > Gordoniaceae > Gordonia > uncultured Gordonia sp. The sequence goes on from NZ_CALLZT010000117.1 coordinate 7,440, forward strand.
CCTTGGCCGCGTCCAGGCTCTCCTGATAGGTGTTGAAGCTATTGCAGCCCAACCGCAGATCAATGCCGTCGCCGCGCCACTTCTCATGCTTTTCCATCGTGATCTTGCCACTGAGCGCGATGTTGAGCTTGTAGTCGGCGATGCCGCGGCGGCGCGTCGGAATCTTGTCCGCCTTGTTCTGCAGAACCCGGGGCAGAGTCCCCTCGGGAAGCAACCGGGTCAGTGTGGTCTTCGGGCTGCACGCCGTCAGCACCGCGCGGCGGGCATACAACTCCTCACCACCCTGCAACTGCACACCGCTCACCCGGCCGTTGGTGAGCACCAGCGACTCCACTGGCGCCGAAGTCCGGATCCGGCCCTGATGGGAGATGATGCTCTTGGCCAGCGCCGCCGGGAACGCCCCGGTGCCGCCGTGGAACATCGACACGCCATATTTGCTGAGCACGCCGAGGTAGATCAGCGACCAGCCCGACAGGTCGGCGTCAAACGGCATGAACGGCAGCGCGATCGTCAAGGGTGCACGGATGGCGTCGCTTTCGAAGCTGTCCTCGATGGCCTCGGCCTGTGACGAGGCCATCCACCGGCCGATCGCGGCGAGTTCCTTGCGGTTCTTGGCCATACCCTTGGCCGCCTTGAGGACCGCCTTGATGTCCGGGGAGACCGGACTGGTCTGCATCAGCGGCAGCCCGATCTCCACCGCGGCGTCGATCACCCGGTACAGGTCGAGCAGCGCCTCGGCGTCGGACGGCGAGAAGTACCGCAGCTCGTCGGCGGTCCGTTTGGGGTCACGCCACAGCGCCAGCGACGTGCCGTCGTAATTCAGCTGGACGTGCGCGGGATCGATGACCGTCTGACGCAGACCGAATTTCGACGACAGCCCGAGGTCCTTGTCGATGGTCGTGGTCCGGAACAGCGAGGCCTGCATCGATGCCTCGTTGATGGTGTATCCGGGAGCCTCCGGCTCGAACGGATTGGTCGAGGTCATTCCGCCGATGGTCGGCGAGGCCTCGACCACGAGGACGTCGAGTCCGGCCTGGGCGAGATAGGCGGCCGAGACCAGGCCGTTGTGCCCGGCCCCGACCACGATGACGTCCGCGGTGTTCTGCACTGCTGCGGTCATGAAAGTGTGTTCCGTTCTTGAGGTGTGTCGATCAGATCTCGGGCGCCGGGACCACGCCGGTGACCACGGCTCCGGTGATGCCGCCGTCGACGACCAGGGCATGACCGTTGATCCATCGGGCCGCGTCGGAGACCAGAAAGAGCAAGGCGTCGGCGACGTCGTCCGGGGTGGCGTGCCGCCCCAGCAGGTCCTTCACACCGTCGAGGGTGTCTTTACCCATCGACTCCTCGAAATCGACCAGGATCGGCGTCTCGACCGGCCCGGGCAGCACGGCGTTGATCCGGAATCCCATCTGCGACAACGCCAGCCCCATCGACTGGACGTAGACGGTGGTGACCTCTTTGGAGAAGTTGTAGGTGTTACCCTCCTGCGGATTCTCCTTGAACCATGCGAGCCCCTCCTCGAACGTGTCGGTGGCCAGCAGGTCCCTGATCGCCTCCAGGCGGTTCGGCCAGCCGAATCCCGCGGTGGAGCTGACGACCGTGATCGATCCCCCGGGATTGAGCAGTTCGAAGAACGCCTCGGCGAGATGACGCACCGCCAGGGAGTTGACCGCGAAGACGAGCTCGGACGGTGCGGTCCCGGGAATGCCGGCGACATTCAGGAGCCCGTCGAAACTGCCGTCGAGTTGTTCGAGTGCGGCGTCGATGCTCGTCGGGTTCGCCAGATCGACCTCGATGTGCTTGGTGGATTCGAACGGCGGCACGTTGCGGTCGAGCGTGTAGACCTGCGCGCCATCAGCGAGCAGGCGCTGGGCCACGGCCGCGCCGATCCCGGATGCGGCCCCGGTGACGACGTAGCGCTTGTCGGTGAATTCAGACATGTTTCCTGTTCCAGTCAGTTGGCGGCGGCCAGATACTTCTTCTCGATCTCGCGTTTGACGAGCTTTCCGGTCGCCGACCGGGGCAGTTCGTCAACGAAGTCGACCGATCTGGGTGCTTTGAAATGCGCGATCTTGGACCGCACGTAGTCGATGATCTCCTCGGCGAGCGACTCCGAGGGCTCATGCCCGTCACGCAGCTGCACCACCGCCTTGACCTGCTGTCCGTACTCCGGGTCGGGAACACCGATCACCGCGACGTCGTAGATCTTCGGATGCAGGGTGAGTGCGTTCTCGACCTCCTGCGGGTAGATGTTGACCCCGCCGGAGATGATCATGAAGGCCTTGCGGTCGGTGAGGAACACGTAGCCGTCCTCATCGACATAGCCGAGATCGCCGACCGTGGTCCAGTTCTCGTGATCGGGATGTTCGGCGGCCTTCGTCTTGTCGGGATCCTTGTGGTAGGAGAAGATCCGCTTGTCGCGTTCGAAGAAGACCTGCCCCACCTCGCCGACCGGGAGAACCGTTCCCTCGTCGTCGCAGATGTGGACCGGACCGAGCACCGACTTGCCCACCGAGCCACGCTTGCCGAGCCATTCCGGGGTGGAGATGATGGTGATCCCGTGCTGTTCGGTCGCGCTGTAGTACTCGAAAAGGATCGGGCCCAGCCAGTCGATCATCGCCTGTTTGACGTCGGGCGGGCATGGCGCGGCGGCGTGCACAGCAAGACGCAGCGACGACACGTCGTAGCGGGCACGCACTTCCTCCGGAAGCTGCAGCAGCCGCACGAACATCGTCGGGACGAACTGGGCGATGGTGACCTTGTACTTCTCGACCGCCACGAGCAGTTCCTCGGCGTCGAACTTCTCCATCACCACCACCGTGCCGCCGAGTGCGTGAATGGCTCCGCTCCATTTCAGGGGCGCCGCGTGGTACATCGGAGCGGGTGACAGGTAGACGTCGGATTCGCCGGCCTTGAACACATGCTGAATCAGGCCGGTGATCGGATCGCCCGGCTGATCGACCTGGATCGGCAGCAGCGCCGGCTTGATGCCCTTGGGCCGTCCGGTGGTGCCGGAGGAGTACAGCATGTCCGATCCACGCGGCTTGTCGTCGAGTCGCGTTGTGGCGGAGAGCAACTCGTCGTAGGAACCGTAGCCGTCGACAGCTCCCCCGAATGCGACGTAAGCCGGCGCGGAATCGGCCAGTTCGGCGGCAACCTCCCCGGCGAGATCGGCCAGCTTGGCGGAGGCGAACAGCACCTTGGCATCACTGTCGGCGACGATATAGGCCACTTCAGCCGGCTGCAGACGCCAGTTGACCGCGGTGATGTACAGGCCCGAACGGATTGCGGCCCAGTAGATCTCCAGGACCTCGGCGGAATTGTCGCTCAGGACCGCGATCACATCGCCCTTGCGCAGACCCCGATCATGGAGTGCCCCGGCGAGTGCCGCTGAACGATCCTCCAGTTCTCCGTAGGTGGTGACTTGGCCACTGCCCGCCATGATGATCGCGGGGCGATCCGGATTCGCGGCGGCGTGTACTCCTGGAAACATCTCGTTCGTTCTCCTCGGGTCGGTGGTGAGTGCGGTCGATCGATCGTCGGTGTGGGGTGAGGTCGAAGCCCGATCGGGCCACTACCTCGGGTGCGGTCGGTCCGGGTTCAGACCACGAGGTCGTCGCGGCCGTCGGCTTTGAGGTTGTTGATGTAGACCGGGAACAGCTTCTTGCCGAGCGGGGCCAGCTTCAGCAGGCTCGCCACGTTGCCCTCAACGGCGATCTTCTTCTTGGCCATCGCCAGCGGGAGATTCACCTTGCCCTGCCAATAGGCGTTACCGGTGTCGGCGGGCATCTTCATCGTCGCCATCGGTTCGGGGTTCCCCTCGAAGGCGTCATAGACCTTCTTGTTCACCGCGTCGACGACCACGATCGCTCCCGGATCGGTGAAGTCGAACGCGAAGACCAGGCCGCTGGCGACCAGTTTGGGTCCGATCTCGGCGTCCTCGAACGCCGTCTCGAAGATGCCGCCGATGTACTTGACCACCTCGGTCGAGTCCCTGAATCCCATGTGTCCATCCTCCGATTAGAATATAACTTCGATTCAAAATAGAATCGAAGGGCCGCCGGCCGTGATGAGCCCCTTGCGGTCTGTACTCGCCGACAAGCGTAAGTCAACTTATGGCCAGAACCCCTGGCAGTCCCGCCACCAGGTGTGATGCGGCTCTCAGCATAGGGCACGCCAGCGCCGATGTCTAGCAATTTTCAAATCTATGTTCGGTAAGTTGGTACTCGCCGTCCGCCCGCATACCGACATCCCCGGCCCGGATTCCACATCCGATGGTCAGTGCCAGAGCAGGACGGCCAGCACCACCGGAAGTGCGACCGCCCAGCCTTCGAACACGAGGCGGCCGGCGAGCGGTGCGTCGCGCAGTTCCATGAAGTCGGTCATCACCAGCCGGATCTTCCACGCGGCGACCGCCAGCATCGCGATCATCGCCCACCGGTAGTCGATCGAGTCCATGGTGAGGATCCATGTCGTCAGCACGGTCGCCGCGAGCAGCAAGCCCCAGGTCACGACTATGGGCCGGTTCCGGAACAGGCTCTGCACGCTTGTGTTCTGTGCGGTCTGGGTCATTGTCGTCACCTGATCAGATAGATGAGCGGGAAGATGAGCAGCCACAGGAAATCGACCAGATGCCAATAGCAGGCCGCCGTCTCGAAACCCGCGGTACCCGGCGGGAGTGACCCGCGCAGACGAAACCCTAAGATGCCGAGCAAGATACATCCGGCGATGACGTGAAGCAGGTGAATACCCGTGATCGTCAGGTAGTAGACATAGAACGTGCCCGCGGCGGGCGTGTGATCGTCCTGGAATCCGGTGACGTATTCGGCTCCCTTGAGCGCTACGAAGGCCAGACCACCGAGCACTCCGAACGCCGTCCATGTGGCCGCGACGTCGGTACGACCCTCGCGCAGGCGTGTGAGTGCATACGCCACACACACCGAACTCGTCAGCAACACGAGGGTGTTGATGCCACCGCGATCGACATCCAAAGTGGCGCGCGCGGCGTCGAATCCGGCGACATCGTCGCGGCGGGCGACGGCGAACGCCAGGAACATGAGCGTGAAGATCGCCATGTCGCCACCGATGAATACCCAGAACCCATCGATTCCGGGCATCCGTCGGGGGGCCTTATGGCGCGCCGGGGAAGGCAGGGTATCGACGGCCGTCATCGGGCCGCCAGATCACGGAGGTCTTCGGATTCAAGACGCTTGAGCGCGTGCCAGCACAGGAATGTCGCCAATGCCGTGAAAACGAAGAACTCCACGAACACCACCCAGAAGCTGACGATCCCGTTCCAGGCGACCGGACCGGTCCGGAAGAACGGCATCAGGCTCAGCGGAACGTAACAGGCGGCGGTGAGAAAGGTACACCAGGCGAACCACTTCGGCAGCAGCGGCTGCGTCCGGCGATCGCACAGGATCGCAATTCCGATGGCGACGCATTGCAGTACCGAACACACATAGGTGACGTCGAAGAACATCCAGCCGAAATGGTAGAAGAGCTGCACGATCTCAGGTGAGTACTGTTCGACGCGGATGGCGGCAGTGAGCCAGATGGTGGCGGGCACCAAGGTCACCACACCGGTCAGGACGCCACCGATCAGCTGGATATTCGCCAGCCCGCCCACCGGGCTTTCCATCCGGCCGATGACGCGGGATATCGCCACACTCCACGGCACGTAGAACGGGGCGGCGAACGCCATCATGACCATACCGATGGTCAAGCCGGTCTTGTGTTCGACGAAGTAGGCGTGGATCTCGTTCGCAGTCAGACCTAGATCCGCGAGTAGTGGTGGGAGTTCCGGCGTTTGAGAAGACAAAAG
>NZ_CALLZT010000118.1:0-1415 GCF_937858515.1 uncultured Gordonia sp.
CCGTCCGGGCTGTAGTAGGTGTCGTCGTAGGACGGCACCGCGTACGCGGCGGCACGCGCCTCCTCGGTCGGCTGCACCTGGATGTTGCGGTACTTGTTGATACCGGTACCGGCCGGGATGAGCTTACCGATGATCACGTTCTCCTTGAGACCGATCAGCTTGTCGCTGCGGCCGTTGATGGCCGCATCGGTGAGCACGCGGGTGGTCTCCTGGAACGATGCCGCCGACAGCCACGAATCGGTGGCCAGCGACGCCTTGGTGATACCCATCAGCACCGGACGACCCGCAGCCGGCTCGCCGCCCTCGAGCACCATCTTCTGATTCGCGGCCTCGAACTCGGCACGCTCGGTGAGCGAACCGGGCAGGAACTCCGTCGAACCCGAGTCGATGATCGTGACCCGGCGCAGCATCTGCCGCACGATGGTCTCGATGTGCTTGTCGTGAATCGACACACCCTGGCTGCGGTAGACCTCCTGGACCTCGTTGACCAGGTGGATCTGCACCTGGCGCGGGCCCATCACGCGCAGCACCTCGTGCGGGTCGGCCGAACCCTCCATGAGCTGCTGGCCGACCTCGATGTGGTCGCCGTCGCTCAGCAGGCGTTCGGTGCCGTCGTCGTGCTTGAACACACGCAGACGCTGCCGCTTGGAGATCTTCTCGTACACCACTTCTTCGGAACCGTCGTCGGGGACGATGGTGATCTTGTAGAAGCGGTCGTCGTCCTCCAGACGCACCCGGCCCGACACCTCGGAGATCGGGGCCACGCCCTTGGGGACACGCGCCTCGAACAACTCCTGGACACGCGGCAGACCGCCGGTGATGTCGTCACCGACACCGCCCTGGTGGAAGGTACGCATCGTCAGCTGGGTACCGGGCTCACCGATCGACTGGGCGGCGATGATGCCCACGGCCTCGCCGATGTCGACAAGCTTGCCGGTGGCCATCGACCGTCCGTAGCAGTGTGCGCACACACCGGTGCCGGTGCCGCAGGTGAGCACCGAGCGCACCTTGACCTCGGTGATGCCGGCGGCCAGCAGTGCCTCGATCGCCGGATCGCCCAGGTCGTGGCCACGTTCGACGACGACGTTGCCATCGGCGTCGACCGCGTCGGCGGCCAGTGTGCGGGCGTACGCGGAGGTCTCCACGTGCGCGTCGCGGATGATCGAGCCGTCCGGCTGCTTCTCGCCGAGCGCGACGTTGATGCCGCGCGGCGTGCCGCAGTCGGTTTCGCGGACGATGACGTCCTGCGAGACGTCCACCAGACGACGGGTCAGGTAACCCGAGTCGGCGGTACGCAGCGCAGTGTCGGCCAGACCCTTACGGGCACCGTGAGTGTTGATGAAGTACTCCAGCACCGTCAGGCCCTCGCGGAACGACGACTTGATGGGGCGCGGGATGAACTCACCCTTCGGGTT
>NZ_CALLZT010000119.1:0-5301 GCF_937858515.1 uncultured Gordonia sp.
CCACCCCCGTCGGGGGTGTTTAGGGCGGTGCCCCGGCCTGGTCCCACGCCAAGGGGCTCGGGAAAACCTTCACCCGCCGTGTCGATTACGACATGAACGACCCGGCCGTAGCCGGGAGGATCCCGTTCGGCGTCATCGACCATGTCGGTCGTGCCGAATGCACCGAGGCCGATGGGACCGTCCGTGAAGGGTGGGGCCTGTTCGAACACGGCGCTTTGGGCCGCCACGACCCGTCGGGGTTTGCGGACTGGATATCGTTGGCGCCGTAGAGGTTTGGTTCGAGGTGGTGGCGTCAGGTGTCGAAAGGTCGCCGGACCCTTCGTGACCCTCGCTCCTTCGTCGCATCGGCCTCAGGGATCAAGAAGTTTGGTCCCGGCCAGGCAGATGTCGGCAGTTCGCACGTTGCTGCTTCGTCGCAACGGCCTCAGGGATCAAGAAGTTTGGTTGCGGCCAAGCATCTTGATCCCTGAGGAGCTGTCGCGCGAGCTTGCGAGCCGACCGCGTCTCGAAGGGTCCGGCGAGATGAGGCTCTTACAGGACGGCTCCAGAGACCTTGGCGTCGATGATCTTGTCCCAGTCGTAGCCGAGTTCGGTGAGGATCTCGTCGGTGTGTTCGCCGTGGCCGGGGGAGCGGGTCGGCTCGGGCGGGGTTTCGTCGAACTGGACGGGGGCGGCGACGGTGTGGAATTCCTCGCCCTTGTCGTCGGTGAGGGTGAGCAGGTAGCCGTTGGCCTGCACCTGCGGGTCGTTCGGTACCTCGGCAGGTGAGGCCAGGGTGCACCAGGCGCCGGTCTCGGCCTGGAAGATCTCGACCCACTCGGCGAGATCGCGTTCGGCGAACACCTCACGTAGCAGGGCGGTGGCCTCGACCTTGTTGGCGGTGAGGTTGGCCAGCGGGGTGAACCGGGCGTCGTCGGACAGTTCGGGACGGCCGATGCGCACGCAGAAGTCGGCCCAGTAGCGGTCGGCCTGCAGGAACATCAGCTGGAACCAGCGGCCGTCCTTGGTCTTGTAACGGTTGACCACCGGGTTGGGTGCGTCGCCGGCCTGCCACTTGGGCACGCCGTCGTTGCCGTAGTAGTCGGCGATCGCGATATCCGGTGCGACGGCCCACATGCCTTGCGCCAGCAGCGAACCGTCGACGATCGCGGCGTGACGATGCCGTTCGCGGTGGAAAAGCGCGGCGGACACACCGCCGGCGAGGGTGGCTCCGCCCTGCAGGTCGCCGAACGCGGTGGTCTGGGCGAACGGGAACTCCACACCGTCGGGGGTCAGGGCGAAGGCCACGCCGGCCCGGCCGGTGTAGGAAGTGCCGTCGAAGCCGGGCCGGTTGGCGTCCGGACCGCGCTGACCCTGGCCACTACCGCGGGCGATGATGATGTCCGGGTTGAACTTCCGCAGTTCATCGACGGTCAGATTCGCGCGCTCGAGCTGTCCGGGCAGCCAGTTGGTGAGGAACACGTCGGCCTGCGCGAGGAGCTTGCCGAAGATCTCCCGCCCGTCGGGACTCTTGATATCGATGGCCAGGCTGCGTTTGCCGTGGTTGCCGATCTCCATCACCGCGTTGGCGTTGACTCGGGAATCCTCGGGCCGCAGACCGCCGGAGACGAGGTAGCGTGCCGGGTCACCGCCCTTGGTGTCCTCGACCTTGATGACGTCGGCACCCCAGTCGGCGAGCATGGCGCCGGCGCATGGCACGTACGTCCACGAGGCCAGTTCGACGACTTTGACTCCGCTGAGCAGACCGGACATGTGTGGATTCCTTTCGCGGGCTTCCCAAACGTTTGTAGAGTACATACTGTAGCAGTTACAGTTGGCTATCCCGTCAGGGTTGTCAATATCGCTGGACGGCCCGGTTGGCGCAGGTCATCGGGTTGATCGGGGTGCACGAAAGGCCGTGTCCCACAGCGTATCCGTATACAGCCGGTTACCCGCCGGGAGAGGGAAGACAAGTGAGTGACACGGAAGTGCAGACGCCGACGAGCGTCGAACTCGGTCGCAGGGTGGCCGAGCGTGCCGAACGACGGCTGCTGATCGACGGCAAACTCATCGAGGCCGCCGGCGGTGCCACCTACCCCAACGTCAGCCCGGCCACCGGTCTGGTCCTCGGTGAGGCCGCCGCGGCCACGGCCGACGACATGCGCGCCGCCATCGCCGCCGCCCGCCGTGCCTTCGATGAGACCGACTGGTCGTCGAACAGGGAACTGCGCAAGCAATGCCTGACGCAACTACAGGCCGCCCTCGAATCGGAGAAGGAAGACCTCCGTGAGGAGATCATCGCCGAGGTCGGATCTCCCGACATGGCCACGCGCAACGCTCAATTGGACTGGCCGCTGCAAGAGGCGCTGAATTATCCGATCCGGCTGGTCGACGAATTCGAATGGGAACGCACCCTCGACGGTGGCGGGCTGTTCGGTGATCGCAATATCCGCAAGGTCGTCAAGGAGGCGATCGGGGTGGTCGCGGCCATCACGCCGTCGAACTATCCGATCGAGGTCATCCTCAACAAGATCGGCCCGGCCCTGGCCGCGGGCAATACCGTTGTGCTCAAACCGGATCCCAACGCGCCGTGGACAGGGCTGCGGCTGGGCCGGCTGATCGCCGAGCACACGGACTTTCCCGCCGGCGTCATCAATGTGGTCACCACCCCCGACAATGACGTCGCCGGAATTCTCGCCACCGACCCGCGGGTCGACCTGATCTCGTTCACCGGATCCACTGCCGTCGGAAAGCATCTCATGCGCGAGGCGGCAGAGACGATGAAGCGCGTCTTCCTCGAACTCGGTGGCAAATCCGCGCTGATCGTGCTCGACGATGCCGACCCCGGCAAGGCGGTCATGGGTGCGATGGGTACCTGTCAGCACGCCGGGCAGGGCTGCGCGATCAACACGCGGCTGCTGGTGCACAGGTCGCTGTACGACACCGTCATCGAACAGGTCAAATTCGCGTTCGGCCTTGCGCCAGTGGGTGATCCGGCCGATCCCGGTGTGCTCACCGGGCCGCTGATCACCGCCGCCGCCAAGGACAAGGTGCTGTCGATGATCGCGCAGGCGCGTGAGGCCGGTGCCGAGATCGTCTTCGGCGGTGGGGTGCCGGAGAACCTGCCCGAACACCTGGCCGACGGCCACTACGTGCAGCCGACCGTGATCACCCGGGTGGGCGCCGACACGCCGATCGCGCAGGAGGAGGTGTTCGGTCCGGTGCTGGTGATCATCCCGTTCGATACCGACGACGAGGCCGTCGCCATCGCCAACAGCACGCCATATGGGCTGGCCGGGGCGGTGCTGTCCGGCGACCTGGATCGCGGTCTGGCGGTTGCGAACAGAATCCGGACCGGTGCCATCGGTGTCAATGGCGGCATGTTCTATTCGGCCGACGCCCCGTTCGGCGGTTTCGGCTCCAGTGGTGTCGGACGTCAGTGTGGCACAGAAGGGTTCAACCAATATCTGGAGACCAGGACGATCGCCCACCGGGCGCCACGGTCCTGATCGGTAACAGCGCTTCATCTGAAAAAGGAACCGTATTCATGGGAAAGCTCGACAACAAGGTCGCCGTCATCAGCGGTGGTGCCCGCGGTCAGGGCCGCTCGCATGCGGTCGCCCTCGCCAAGGAGGGGGCGAGCGTCATCCTGCTCGACATCTGTCAGGACATCGAGGGCAACAACTATCCGCTGGCCCGCCGCGAAGACCTCGACGAGACGGTGAATCTTGTCGAGAAGGAGGGCGTGAAGGCGTACGCCATCGAATGCGATGTGCGTGAACGGTCCCAGACCTGGGATGCGGTCGCCGAAGGCGTGCGCGAACTCGGCCGTCTCGACATCGTCGTCGCCAACGCCGGTATCTGCCCGATGGGCAAACGCGCACCGTTGCAGTCGTGGTCGGACACCATCGATGTCGATCTCGCGGGTGTGTTCAACCTGGTGCAGGGCAGCCTGCAGCATCTGGAATCGGGGGCGTCGATCATCGCGACCGGTTCGCTGGCAGCGCAGCTCGGCGCGACCGGCAATCAGGGTGCGGGCGGTTCGGCGTACAGCCTGGCCAAGCAGGTCGTCGCCCGGTACGTCAACGACCTCTCACCGATCCTGGGCCGCAAGGGAATCCGCATCAACGCGGTGCACCCCACCAACTGCAACACCGACATGCTGCACAACGAGGGCATGTACGGTGTCTTCCGCCCCGACCTCGAACACCCGACTCTCGACGACGTCAAACCGGTGTTCCCGATGATGCATTCGCTCAAGGTGCCCTACATCGAGCCGCAGGATGTGTCGAATGCGGTGGTGTTCCTGGCCAGTGAGGATTCCCGATATATCACCGGCATGCAGCTGCGTATCGATGCAGGCGGTTACGCCAAGACCATTCCCTGGAAGGGCTGACCGACTGTGGCTGAAGTGATCGGATTCGTCGGCGCCGGGCAGATGGGTGAGCCGATGGTGCAGCGCCTGCTCGCCGCCGGCCACGAGGTGGTGCTCTATGCCCGACGCTCCGAGGTCCGGGAGAAGCTGGGCGCCGCGGGCGCGACGATCGTCGACTCGGTGGCGCAGGCCGCATCGCGTGCCGACGTACTGATCCTGTGCCTGTTCTCTGACACCCAGCTGTCCGAGATCGCTCAGGGCCCTGACGGTTTCATGGAGAACGCCAAGCAGGGCAGCGTCGTCATCTCGCACACCACCGGCAATGTCAGCACATTACAGGGACTGGTCGAGAAGTATCCGGACGGACCGACGATTCTCGACGGCCCGATCAGCGGTACCGCCAAGGACATCGCCAAAGGTGTGCTGACGGTGCTGCTCGGCGGTCCGGAGGCGGCGGTCAAGCAGGCCGAGTCGGTGGTGCTGGCCTATTCCAAGGAGGTCATCCGCACCGGCGACCTCGGTACCGCGCTCAATCTGAAGCTGGTCAACAACATCCTGTTCGCGGCCAACGCCCAACTCGCCGCCGCGGCAGTGGAACTCGGTGCCAAACTGGGTATCGAGTCGGCGGATCTGCTCAATGCGATCGGGCATTGCAGCGGCCGCAGCTACGCGGTCGGCGCGTTCAAGGGGCTCGGCGACGTCGAGACGTTCAGCAAGATCGCCGGTCCGTTCCTGCGTAAGGATGTCAAGGCCGCGGCGCTGGCCGCCGCCGATTCGGGTGTGGACGTCGGGTGGCTCAAGACGGTGGTCGATGACGGACCGATCGAGTTGTCGTGACGGTGACGCAACTGCGCGCCGCCGGGTCCGGGGATGATCATGCCCCGGATCCGGCCGGGGCGAGCGTAGCGACGGGGGATGTCGGGGCGAGCGTAGCGACGGGGGATGTC
>NZ_CALLZT010000120.1:0-48530 GCF_937858515.1 uncultured Gordonia sp.
ACAGACCGTGCAGCAGGTAGCCCAGGCTCGGCCGGGGCGGGGCACCGGCTTTGGCGAGTTCTTCATCGAGGATCACGTCGTATACGGGCGGCAGGTCGTGCCCACCGAACTTCGCCGGCCACGACAGCCCGAAGAAGCCTGCACCGTAAAGCGCCTGATGCCATTCGCCCTGCCGCGCCCAGTATTCGTCTCCGGAGGTCGGGAAATCCTTGGCGTTGTCGGCGAGCCAGGCGCGCAGCCGCGCGCGGAACTGCGCCTCGTCGGGCGAGTCACGATAGTCCACTGCTGATCTCCTTCAACGTGACGGGAAAGGTCTCGGTGTCCACGAGGACCCGGCGCAGATACAGGTGCGCCAGGCATTCCCAGGTGTTGCCGATGCCGCCGTGAACCTGAATCGAGTTCTCGCACACCGTCAGTGCCGACCGCGCCGCGTACACCTTGGCCATCTGCGCGGCCCGCACGGCCTCCTCGGGGTCGAGTTCATCAACGGCCCAGGCGGCGTGCCGCACGATGGAGACCATGCCCTCGATCAGGGCCAGGCCCTCGGCCAGCAGATGCGCCACGGCTTGATAGGAGCCGATGGTCTTGCCGTACTGTTCGCGGATCTTGGCGTAGTCGCACGCCAGGGCGTGTGCGCCGCGGGCGGCGCCGAGCAGGTCGGCCGCGGTGGCCACCAGTGCGAGTGCGTACCAGCGCCGGCCGTCGGCATCGGGGATCGTGCCCACCGAGTCGCCGCTACCGGCTACCTCTTTGGCCTCGCGCGTCAAGTCGGCGCACACAACGGATCCACCGGCGGCACCGAGCCGCACGGTGGTGCCGTCGAGGGTCGCCACCCGGTCGATGCCGCGAGCATCGACCGCGGTGCCGCCGACCGCGACGGTGACGCCCTCCCCGGTGCCCGAGGCGTGGCGAAGCAGGTCGTCGGCGAGGATCGGCCCGAGGAACGGTGCGTCGACGAGGCCGCGGGCGAGTTCTTCGGCAACGACGGCGACCTCGACACCCGATGCCCCGTCGGACCGCAGCGTCCGCCACCCCGAGCGTGCGAGTGCGGTGTCCAGCCTGTCGCGGCGATCGGCCGAGTCGAGGGCGGCCACCGATTCGGGTCCCAGGTCGGTGGCCAGTTTGGCGGCGGCGTCGCGCAGTTGCGCCTGCTCGCCGGTCAACCGTGCGTCCATCGGTCTCCTAACACGGATCTGGAGGTGTGAGATTCGGGGAACTTGAGAGGATGCTACCTCAGTATGAGAATATGATTCTCACAGTAATAGAACTGCAATACCGTCGTGGTTGGCAAGTGGCCGGCAGGCCCGCACCGGCACACGACGCCCAGCCCGAGCAGAGGAGAGGCCGTGTCGAGACCTCCGATGTACCAGCGCGCCACCGTCACCCGCGTCATCAAGGAGACTGCCGATGCGCGGACCTTCGTCCTGACCCCCGAGGACGGACCCATCGACTACCGCGCCGGCCAGTACTGCACCTTCCGCGTCGACGTCGACGGTGAGACGCTGCACCGCTCCTACTCGATGTCCAGTTCCCCTGACACCGACGACGAACTGCGCACCACCATCAAGCGCGTCCCGGGCGGCAAGGTGTCCAACTGGTTGCTCGACAACATCGCCGACGGCGACACCGTCGATATGACCAGGGCTTTCGGCACGTTCTGCCTGCGTGAGGGCCACCGGCCGGTGATCGGGTACAGCGGCGGCAGTGGCATCACACCGATCCTGTCGCTGGCCAAGTCGGCGCTGGCCACCACCGACCGCGACGTCTACCTGCTGTGCGCCGATCGCGACGCCGACGCCGCCATCTTCACCGCCGCCATCGATGATCTGGTCGCACGGTACCCGGAACGGCTTACCGTCCAGCGCAGCTTTGACGTCGAGAACGGCTTCCTCACCCGCGATACGGTGGCCAGGTTCCTCGGCGATCTGTCCGACGCCGACCACTACATCTGCGGTCCCGAGGCATTCATGGACGTGGTCGAGGAGGCCGTCACCGGCCGCGGCACCCTGTTCATCGAACGTTTCGGCGGTGCGACGCAGGCACCCGCCGACGCCACCACCGAACCCCCGGCCGCCGCCGACGAGGTCAGCGGCGAGATCACCATCAAGCTCGGGCGCAAGAAGGTCACCGTCTCCCGGCAGGCCGGCGAGACGATCCTGGAGGCCGCCCGGCGTGGCGGGCTCACCCCGCCGTTCTCCTGCGAGGCGGGCAACTGCGCGACCTGCATGGCCCATCTCGACGAGGGCACCGCGACGATGCGCGTCAACGACGCACTCGAGGACGACGAGATCGAGGACGGCTACACCCTGACCTGCCAAGCCGTACCGGACTGCGCCACAACTGTTGTCACGTACGAAGACTGACCAACACTAGGAAAGGTAAGACACCCATGGCCAAAGGCATCCTGCTGGTGGAGAGCCGCCCCAGCGCGCCCGAACGCGACGCCGAGTTCAACGAGTGGTATGAGAGCGTCCACATGCCCGAGGTGCTCGCCCTCGACGGCTTCGTCTCCGCCCGCCGGTTCCGCCCTGTCCGCCCGGGCGAACCCTACGTCGCTGTCTACGAGATCGACGCCGACGACGTCACGGCAGCAGCCAAGGGTGTGTTCGCGGCCGCCCAGAGCGGCGCGTTCAACATGAGCGACTCGATGCAGTTCGACCCCCCGCCCGCCATGCGCATCCTGGAACTGACCGCCGAACAATCGGCCCCGTAGCCTGCGAGGTGGGTACGTCAGGAGCCGAAAGGTCACCTGACCCTTCGCGACCCTCGCTCCTTCGTCGCAACGGCCTCAGGGATCAAGATGATTGGTCACACCCACCATCTTGATCCCCGAGGACGTTCACACAACACACCCACCTTCTCGACCCCCCGAAGAGCACCACAGAACACGCCCACCTTCTTGATCCCTGAGGGCGATGCGAGGAACGAGCGAGCGTCTCGAAGGGTCCGGCGAGATGAGGCTCCCAACTGACCTACCGGAGGTCTTTGGCCATGTAGGCCACGGCTTCGCGGGTGCGGTCGCGGGAGGCCCGGAGTTCTTCGCGGGTGTCGCCGATGGGCAGCAAGCGCATGGAGATGTCGGTGACGCCGGCGTCGATGTAACGCTGGAATCCGGCCGCGATCGCGTCCTCGTCACCGGCGAGGATCAGGTCGCCGGCATCACGCGCGTTGCCGTGATCGAGCAGACGCTGGTAATTCGGCGAGAACTCCGATTCGGTGAGCAGCTCGTTGGCACGTTCCCGAGCGGCATCGACTTCCGAAGTGCTGCAAAGGCATACGGGAATCCCGGCCACCACACGCGGAGCCGGGCGCCCGGCGGCCTCGGCGGCGGCATTGATACGGGGTGCGATGTGATCACCGATGGCCTTCTCGTCGGCCATCCACAGAATGGTCCCGTCGGTACGCTCGCCGGCGATCTTGAGCATCACCGGACCGAGCGCCGACAGCATCACCGGCAGCGGTGCGATCGGCCCGAGGTCAAGCGGGTTGTGCACGGTGAACGAGGCGTTCTCCACGTCGACCGGTCCCGGCCCGTGCAGCGCCTGATCGAGCACGTCGAGCACGTCGCGGGTGTACGCCGCGGGCTTCTCGTACGGGATGCCGAGCATGTCCTGCACGATCCAGTGGTGCGAGGGCCCCATACCGAGAACCACCCGGCCACCGGACACCGCGTGTGCCGAAAGCGCCTGCCGGGCAAGGGCGATCGGATGCTGGGCGTGCAGTGGCACGACTGCGGTACCGATCTCGACCCGGCTGGTGCGGGCCCCCACCGCAGCCACGGCGATCAGCGCGTCGAAGTCGCCGGGCACCTGCGGGATCCAGATGGAGTCGAAGCCGGCGTTCTCCGCCCACTCGGCATCTCTGATCATCCGGCCGAGTTTGCGTGCGGCGTCGCCGCCCTCGGGTCCCACCATCACGCCCATGCGCATGTTCTTCGCCTCCCAGCCGTCGGCACGCCGACCTCTGTTGAATATGCTACTTGCAGATTACGAGAATACCAATATCGTAGATGGTAGTCAGATTCTCATCAGGAGGCCCACCTATGAATGTCGATGATCTGGTGCTCATCAGCATCGACGACCACGTCGTCGAACCGCCCGACATGTTCCTGCGCCACGTACCCGAGAAGTATCGCGATCAGGCACCCGTCGTCTTCACCGACGACAACGGCGTCGACAAGTGGATGTACCAGGGCAAACAGGCCGGGGTGAGCGGTCTCAACGCCGTCGTGAGCTGGCCGGCCGAGGAGTGGGGCCGCGACCCGGCCGGTTTCGCCGAGATGCGTCCCGGTGTGTACGACGTCCACGAGCGCGTCCGCGACATGAGCCGCAACGGGATCTGGGGTTCGATGTGCTTCCCCACGTTCACCGGTTTCTCCGCCCGGCACCTCAACCAGTATCAGGACCCGGTCACCCTGGTCATGGTGTCGGCATACAACGACTGGCACATCGACGAATGGTGCGGCGCCTACCCCGAGCGTTTCGTCCCGCTCGCGCTGCTGCCCACCTGGAACGTCGAGGCGATGTGCGCGGAGATCCGCCGGGTGGCCGCCAAGGGCTGCCGCGCGGTCACCATGCCGGAGATCCCGCACCTGGAGGGCCTGCCGAGCTACCACGACATCGACTACTGGGGACCGGTGTTCCAGACCCTGTCCGACACCGGGCTAGTGATGTGCCTGCACATCGGATCGGGTTTCGGCGCCATCTCGATGGCCAAAGACGCCCCCATCGACAACCTGATTGTGCTGGCCACCCAGATCTCGGCAATCGCCGCGCAGGATCTGCTGTGGGGTCCGGCGATGCGCGCCTACCCGGATCTCAAGTTCGCCTTCTCCGAGGGCGGTATCGGCTGGATCCCGTTCTATCTCGACCGCTGCGACCGGCACTACACCAACCAGCGGTGGCTGCGTCGCGACTTCGGCGGCAAACTCCCCAGCGAGGTGTTCCGCGAGCATTCACTGGCCTGCTATGTCACCGACCCGACGGCGTTGTTGCTGCGCAACGAGATCGGGATCGACATCATCGCCTGGGAATGCGACTACCCGCATTCGGACTGCTTCTGGCCCAACGCCGCCGAGCTCATGCTCGACGAACTCAACCGCGCCGGTGCCTCGGATTCGGATATCGACAAGATCGGCTGGGAGAACTCGGCCCGCTTCTTCAATTGGGATCCGCTGAAAGACCGCACCCGCGAGGAGATCTCCGCCGGGACACTGCGTCGCGCCGCCGCCGACGTGGACGTGTCCATCCGGTCCCGCGCCGAATGGGCCCGCCGCTACCGCGACAAACAAGCTGCTTCGGCGACTTAATATGTGTCACTGATGATTCCGAAGTGGTCCGGCAATGCGCGGAAGGTCACCGGACCCTTCGTGACCCTCGCTCCTCCGTCGCAACGGCCTCAGGGATCAAGATGATCGGTCACGTAAACCCGAACGCACAGCACAACCGCTCCCGCCTCCAAGACCAAGACAATCGGTCACGTAAGCCTGAGCGCGCAGCAGAGCCGCGTCGGCCTCAGAGATCAAGATAATCGGTAGCGCCCACCCTTCTTGATCCCTGAGGGCGATGCGAGGTACGAGCGAGCGTCTCGAAGGGTCCGGTGACACGCGATCATGAGGTGACCACCTGCTCAGCAGCGGCCGCCCACAGGCCGGCGTAACGGCCACCGGCGGAGATCAATTCGTCGTGGGAGCCGTCTTCGACGATGATGCCGTTGTCCACCACCAGGATCCGGTGCGAGACGCGGGCGGTGTGCAGGCGGTGGGCGATGACGATGGTGGTGCGGCCACTGGCGACCAGACCCATCGCCCGCTGCACCCGGGCCTCGGTGGCCAGGTCCAGGTTGGCGGTGGCCTCGTCGAGCAGCAGGATCGCCGGATCCACCAGCAGCGCCCGGGCGAGGCTGAGCAACTGCCGTTGCCCGGCCGAGAGCGACGTGCCCTGTTCGCTGACCGGGGTGAGGTATCCGGCGGGCAGGCCGCGGATGAACTCGTGCGCACCGACCGCACGCGCGGCGCGCTCGACCTCGAGATCGGATGCGCCGGGCCGCCCGTAGGCGATATTAGACCGGATCGTGCCACTGAACAGGAACGGCTCCTGCGGAACGAATCCGAGCTGATGCCGGTAGGACGGCAGATCCAGATGTTTCAACGGCACACCGTCGACACGGACCGTGCCGGCGTCGGGGTCGTAGAACCGGGCGACGAGTTTCATCAGCGTCGATTTGCCCGCGCCGGTGGTCCCGACCAGCGCCACCACCTGCCCGGACGGAATGCGCAACGACACATCGTCCATCACCACCAGCCCGGTCGATTCGTAGGCGAAGGTGACGTGGTCGAGGTCGATGTCGCCCCGCAACCGGCCGGGCACCACGGGCGCCTCGGCAATCGGGGTGTCCGACGGGGTCCGCAACAGCTCACCGAGTTGTCCGGCGGCGACCTGGGCCTGCAGCCACTGGTCGAACACCGACGACAACTGCCGGATGGGTGCGAAGAACTGATCGAGATACAGCAGGAACGCGACGAGGACACCGGCGGTGAGGTTTCCGGCTGCGAACATGCCCGCCCCCACCCCGAGTGCGATCGCCTTGGCGATCACGCTGAGCAGGTCGATGAACGGGAAGAACCTGGCCTGCAACTCATACGAGCGTTCCCTGGCGGCGCAGTAGCTTTCGGCCAGCCTCGCGAATTGCCGCTCGTTGGCGCCCTGCCTGTTGTACGCCTGGCTGACCGTGACCCCGTTGAGACTTTCCTGCATATCGGCGTACAGAACCGAAATGCGTTCCCGGGCAACCAGATATGTTCGTGTCGAGAGCCGTCCGAAGACCGTGGTGGCCACTACCAGCGGTCCGATCACCACCGAAACGGCAAGCGCCAGAGCCGGGTTGAATACCGCCAGCACCACCGCGATCCCACCGCAGGTGAGCAGACTGACCAGCGCGGTCACCAGACCCTGTTGCAGCAGTTGGGCAAACGCCTCCACGTCGGAGGTCATCCGCGTCATGATCTTGCCGGCCTGGTGCTGCTCGTAGTAATTCAGCGAAAGTCGTTGCAGGTGAGCGAAAGTCCGCACCCGCAGACCGAACAGCATCCGCTCTGCCGTCCACTGGGTGAAGAACGTCATGTATCGCTGATTGACCCAGATGAATATCTGCAACGCCAGCAGCGACGCCACCACAACGTAGAGCACGGCGACCGAGTCACGCACGACACCGTGGTCGACGCCGAACCGGATGAGCGCGGGCCCGGCCAGCGATGCCAGCGCGTCGACGACCACGAGTAGCACACCGAGCGCGAGCGGCTTGGCGAACGGCGCGAACACGGCACCCATCGTGAAATGGCTGTTCGGCGCGGTCTGCTCGGCGAGGTCGACGTCGGGTTCGCCCGACAGCGGCGGCAGGGCGTCGACGGCGGCGAGCAGTTCGGGTGATTCAGTGGCCAGGCTGCCGAGCCGGGAGCTGTCGCTGATCGGTCCACCGCCGCCGGCCGACGAGCGGGCGAGTGCGTCCCCGGCGAAACTGCTCACCTTGGCCGCCCCCTCCCGGGAGACTCCGGCCGGCCAGGCAGCCGTATCCACCGCAGCCGTGTCGGTATCCGGCGTGAACGGGACATCGTCGGTGTCCGGGCCGGTCATCAGTTCCCGGAACAGCGCCGACCGTTCCTGCAGCTCATCCGGGGTGCCCTGATCGACGATCCGCCCGCCGTCGAGCACGACGACCCGGTCGGCCAGTTGCAGCGTCGAATAGCGTTTGGCGATCAGCACCGTGGTGCGCCCGGACAGTACCTCATCGAAGGATCGGTGGATGGCGTGTTCGGTGCGGGCGTCGATCGCCGAGGTCGCGTCGTCGAGCACCAGAACCCGCGGGTTGGCCAGGGCGGCCCGGGCCAGAGCGATGCGCTGACGCTGACCGCCGGACAGCGTGTACCCGCGTTCGCCGACCACTGTGGCGTACCCGCCCGGAAGTCCGGAGATGAAACCGTGGGCATGGGCGGCGATCGCGGCACGCTCTACTTCGCCGCGACCGACGCCGGGGCGGCCGAAGGCGATGTTGTCACCAATGGTGGTGGAGAACAGAAATCCTTCCTCGAACACCAGCCCCACCGCGCGCCGGACGGACGCGACCGAACAGTCCCGCAGATCCTGGCCGTCGATGCGGATCTGCCCGGCGGATGGATCGTAGAAGCGGGCGAGCAGCAAGGCCAGCGTCGACTTTCCGGAGCCGGACGCGCCGACAATCGCGAGCCGCTCACCTGGCTGCACGCGGAGCGTGATGTCGGTGAGCACCGGCTCGCCGCCCGGGTAGGCGAAGTCTGCATGGTCGATCTCGATCAGTCCGTGCCCGGCCAGGATCTCGGGGGCGTCGGGCCGGTCTGCGACCTCGGACTTCGAGTTCAGAAGATCGAGCAGCCGGGTCACTCCCGCCCGCGCCTGCTGACTGGTGGTGAGGATGCTCGACAGGAACCGGACAGGGGTGACCAGTTGCAGGATGTAACTCGAGAACGCCAGGTACACACCGAGAGTGATGTCGCCGCGCATCACCAGCAACCCGCCGAGGGCGAGCACCCCCACCTGGGTGAGGCCCGGGAACGCGTCGAGTGAGGCGGAGAACCGGGCGGTGATGCGGGCCGCACGCAGCCGCGACTGAAACAGCGTGCGCGCCTCGGTATTCAGAGAGTCCTGTTCCTGTGCCTCCTGACCGAATGCCTTCACCACCCGTACCCCGGTGATCGCCTCTTCGACCACGCCCGCCACCGACCCCTTGTACACGGCATCGGTGTAGCCGGCGGGGAAGGTCCGGGTCCGGAAGCGGGCCGCGACCCACAGGAACGCCGGGACAGCGATCACCATCACCAGCGACAGCAGCGGCGACAGATACAGCATCACCGCGAGCGCGCTCGCGAGCAGGGTGATGTTTCCGGCGAGCAGCCCGAGTTGCTGAAGGAACATCTGGATCAGCGTGAGGTCACTGGTGGCACGCGACATCACGTCGCCGGTACGGAACCGGCCCCGTGCGCTCGCGTCGAGGTGCTGCATGTGCCGGTGGACGAGTTCTTGCAGGTCACGCTGCCCGCGGGCGGCAGCACGGAAACCGACCGACCGGCGCAGGTACTGCAACCCGAAACAGACCACGCCCACCACGAGCAGGATGGTGATCCATGTCCCCAGCGACTGCCGGCCGGCGACGATGCAGTCGTCGACGATCCGCTGCTGGATCAGTGGTATCGCGGCCAGGGTGACCTGGGCGAGCACCGACAGCACGATGCCGGCGTGAATCCGGCGCAGGTTGGCCCGGCCCAGCAATGGTGCCAGCAATGTGAGTGTTCCCTGACCGCTTTTCACCTTCAAGCCCACCAGACCTCAATCCCTTCGACCGGTTTCCGACGCATTGATAAACATTACCGGACACCGCCGAATTCCCGCGGATCACCCACTGCCACCACATAATTGGTAAAGAATGCTTTATCTGTTCGCAATGAGTATTAATGTGTCCGGCGCGCCGGTGATCGCAATGGTTCCGTGATCAACGGACCCGATACCTGAAAGACGCGAGTTTCGGCCCCCCGTCTTTCGGGCCCCCGCCGTCGAACCGAACGGTTACCTTCCACTTCCCCGCAGCGGGAACGATGAGGCCGTCGCTTCGCCAAAGGACGCCACTCGCCGACGACACCCGGGCGACGGTGACAGGCAGCCGAGCGACGTTCGCGTCGGCCGATGACAATTCGATGTCGACGTCGGGATCGTCGGCCGGCTCCGGACTCCGGTATCGCACCGTGATGGTCTGATCACCGCGCCGGATCGTGTCGATATCGACATCCAATATCCGGGACGACCCGAAGTCCAGCGTGGCCTTCACCTGCGTGGTGTAGCTGTCCCGGGCGGGCGTCGTCGACGACAGTACGGCCGTCGCCGATGCGATCACCACCACCAGCGCGAGTTCCCCGGCGACGACTCCGCGCCGGGAATCACCACGAACGGATCGGCGGTACGCCCAGAATCCGACCGCCACGGCACCGGCGACCACGCCGGCCTTCACCAGCAGGACCACCCCGTACGTGGTGGTCCCGAGCGCTGCGAGCGGATCGACCTGCCACAGCGCCAGGATCACCCCGGACACGATCACGATCGCCACATGCGCGAGCGCCACCCGATGCCAGCGCGCGATGCGGACAGTCTCCGGGGCGAGCAACGCGAGCACCGCTACCCCACCGAGCCACACCGACATCGCGTACACGTGAATGAGTGTGTCGGCAAAGGCAACCGGCCACCGATCCGTCGACCCCCCGTGCCCGCCGAGGGTCACGGCGATCAGCGCGGACCCCGCCGCAACATATCCGGCGTATCGTCCGCCCCGGATCCGGGAGATACCCGCGGCGACAGTCAGATTCAGCACCGCGGCGAGCGCGATCGACCAACCAGCCCGGGTGTGCAGCACATCGTCCATCGCGCCCGTGGTGATCGAGGACAGACCGCCGGCGTGCTGCGTGCCCAGGACGGCGAGGCGGCCGAGCAGCCCGAGGAACAGGATCACCCCACCGGCCTGGTATACGACATGGAACCTGTTGCCGGACAGTAGCTCCGGCCACACCATGCGCGCGGCGAGCAGCAGTCCGACGGTGAGGATGACGCCGAGATAGACGGCCGCCTTCGCCGGCCACCCCCAGCGGGTCGCGGTATTGCTCGCTGCGGAGGCCACCGGTATCCCGCTCAGGTCCGTGACCGAGCCGACGGTGAACCGGATCGACAACGAGATCACATGGGTGTCGGCCGACACGGTGCGGACCGTGGCGAGGTAGGCGTCGTCGCCCAGCGAGCCGGACGGGTTGATCACCACCCGGCGGTTACCGTTCTCCAGCCGTACCCCCGACAGCCGTATCCGCTCACCGCCGGAGGTGATCAGCGACGCCGACCCACCGACGATGGTCACCGGCTCGCTCAGCTCGATGACCAGCACCTCCGGTGCCGTATCGACGTGAGCGCCGTCGGCCGGCGAACTCGAGACGACGGTGGCGTGCGCCGATGCGGGTGCTGCCGATGCCACCAGGACCGCACCGGCCAGCAGCGTCACGAGCAGTGCGGCGGCGGCCCGCAGCGCCGTCGTCATGACCGGGCCGGACCGCGCTCCCCGGTCCCGGCCGACACGAGATCACCTTCGGCACCGTCACGTTCAGCCGTGGCCGCTCCGTCGGCCGGCGCCGCGGGATCCGTTCGGCCCCGCTGCCAGAGTGCACCGCCCACGGCGGCGGCGGCCAGCGCCACGATCAATGCCGCGATGCCCAGCACCCGAGCCGCCCAGTCCGCCTTGTCCTGTTCGGCGGCAACGCTTTCCGCCTTGTGGTCGGCGGACTGCCCGTGCGCTCCGTCATGACCGGCCGATTCGGCGAGCGTCACCGACGGTGCCGGATGTTCGGGCTCGCTGGCGGCGTCGAGTGCCTCCTCGTCCCACCGCACGACGGTGCCGTCGCTATAACGCTGCTCGGTGGGCAGCGACACCGAATCGACGCCCGCGGGCCATTTTCCGCCCGAGAACGTGAACACCCCGAACTCGGTTGCGCCCAAACCATTGTCGGGATTGTTCGCCGTCCATTCGATGCGGCTGACCCGTTGGGCGGCGCCATCGGGTTCGGTGCTCACCTTGGCCGTCCAGCCGGGGATCGGCAGGGTTCTGGCCGAGGTCAGGTCGACCGACTCGGGGATGGTCACCGCCACCGCGGTGGTTCGCGCGGTATCCGATTCGGTGGGCACGATGAGCCGGACCTGACCGTATCCACCCTGGGCCGGTTGCACCGTCTGATCGGCGGAGACGTGTGCCGACGCGACGCCGGCGGCACCGAGGGCCGTCAGGCCCAGCACCCCGAACGTGACGACGGCAGCGCGTAACCCGCTCCGGATCGTTGCATGATTGTTGTGTGACATGACTGTTCATTGACCTTTCAAAGTCGGATGGGGCTCTGACCCGGTCTACCGGGCGCCTGAACTACCGGGCGCCTGAACTACCGGGCCGCGACCGTGCGGGCGCGATCAAGGTCGGCGATCACCAGATCCCGGATGATCGCCTCCACGAGGCGCGGGATGCCGGTGGGCAGGCTCGGGACGTCGCCGACGGGCAGCCCGAAGCTGGCATTGGAACCGATCGAGAACACGTGGATGTTCGCCAGCCACGGCGCCTGTCCGGGTTCGCGTTCGGTCAGCTGATAGCCGGGCCCGAGATACGGGACCACGCCGAGGGTTTCCGACTCCTGCCCGGCCGGCGGGGTGAACCTGTCCCGCCACAGCGCGATATGCGTTGCGATGGCGGACAATTCGGTCCGGGTCGCCGGGTTCTGCTGGTAGCCGGTGCCGGCGATGACGAAATCGTAGGTGGCGGTGCCGTCTTCGGCTTCCACCGTCACCTGGCCGTCGGCCTCGCGCGCCGAATGCCACGGCGCCGACACATGCAGCCGGTAGTTCTCGAACAGTGCCGCCCGCTCCACCGAATCGGCGGGCACACTGGCGCCGGCGGTCAACGTGGCCTTGCGCCGGCGCCACCGCTCGTCGTCGGGCAGATGGGCGAACACGTCCTGCACCAACCGGTTGATGGGCGGCCCCGCAGGATCGGGAATCACCAATTCGGGACGCCGGGTGTACACGTCGACACTCGCCGCTCCGGCCTCCAAAGCTGTTGCCGCCGCGTCGAATGCGGATGCAGCAGCGCCCAGCACCGCCACCGACTTACCGGCGAGGGCCGCGAAGTCAATCGCGTCGGCGGTGTGCGCGAACACCGCAGGCGACAGGTCCGCGACCGCCTCGGGGATGAGCGGTCCACCCGTTCCCGATACCCCGGTGGCCAGGATCAGCTTGCGGGTGGTCTCGACCCACCGCTCGGGCTGCGACGAACTTTCGGGATTCACCAGGTGCAGGGCGATGAGGTCGTCGCCGACGGATTCGATCGACTCCAGACGCACCCCGCGACGTACGTCGACGCCGACCTGTTCACGGAACCAGTCCAGGTAATCGGCCCAGTCGCCGGTGGGGATCCGGCCGATCGACTCGAACGCACCGTCGCCGCGCACGGTGTCGTACCAGGCCCGGAACGACAGTGCGGGAACGCCGAGCTCGGGGCCGGCGAGGGTCTTCGGGGTGCGCAGTGTTCGCATGCGCGCCTTGGTGCGCCAGGCAAGGTCGGCGGTGGTCGGAGCGGCATCGATCACGCTGATCCTGCGCACTCCGCGCCTACGCAGCCCGAACGCCGCACTGATCCCGGTCTGTCCGGCGCCGATGATCACCACGTCATGATCGGCACCGCCCGATTCGTCGATCAGGTTCGGGGTGTCCGGGTAGCCGAGGAGCTGCAACGATTCCTGTGCGTTCGCAGCCGCAGTGTTCTCGGAAAGCCCAGCGTTCTCGGAAAGCCCTGCATTCTCTGAAAGCCCTGCATTCGAGGGATTGTCAACAGTCATAGGACCAGACAGTAGGCACAGTGCGCCGCCGAATAGCCGAACTTCTTCTACGTGAATCTTTTAGCGCCGCAAGGTTGACCGGAAACGGTGGCGAACGCACGATGGGGCCACCGCAATTGACGACTATTCTGGAGATACTTGTGACCGACATCATCGAATCACCCGCCCTTTCAACACAATCGGATGCTGAACCGGCGCCGTCCACAGCCGGTCAGCCCACCGCGGCGCCGCCGCTCGATTCACCCGAACTGCGGGAGATCATCGCCGAGATCGCCGAGGATGCCCGGCGGCGCAGGCAGTCCGGCGGTGGCCGTCCCGAACTGGCGCTGAAACTGATCCGCTCGCACCGGCTCGGCGCGGTTCGGCTGCCGATCGAACTCGGCGGCGCCGGATATTCCAAGCGCGACCTGTACACCCTGATCATCCGGCTCGCCGAGGCCGATCCGGATGTGCCACACATCCTGCGCATCCATTGGGGTTTCACCGAGGACCGGCTGCGGCTGCGGGGTCAGGAGAGCGACCGGCAGTGGCTCGCGGACATCGCCGACGGCGTCCTCTACGGCGGCGTGTCGTCCGAACTGACCACCAAGACGGTCGGCACCTACAACTACGACACCACCCTCACCGTCGACGGCGACGGATTCCGGCTCAACGGCAAGAAGTTCTACAGCACCGGCAGTCTCTACTCGGACTACCTGAGGGTCACCGCCAGTGACGATTCCGGTGCGCAGCGGGCAGCTCTCATCCCCGCCGACCGCGAGGGCGTCATCCACGCCGACGACTGGGACGGCATCGGACAGGCTCAAACCGGCAGTGGCACCACCATTCTCGACAACGTGTACGTCTCCTCCGACGAGTTGATCCGATTCGACAGCCCGGAGGATCCGTCCCGGCCACGCGGTTCGCAGCCCCAGCTGATCCTGCACGCGATCGCCGCCGGAATCCTGCGGGCGGTGGTGGCCGACGCTGCCGACCTACTGCGTACCCGAAGCCGCACGTATGTGTATGCGGCAGCACCGAATCCCACCGAGGACCCGCAGTTGCTGGAGGTCGTCGGTCGGCTGTCGTCCGCGGCATTCGTTGCGGAAGCAACGGTTCTTGCCGCCGCCGACGCCCAGGACGACGCGGCCGCGTACGCGATCGCCAACGGTGTCGTCTGCGATCACCGGGAACAGCATGCCTCGCTGCTGGCGGCGAAAACCAAGGTGGGCATAGAGGATCTGGCACTGAAGGCCGCCGGCGACCTGTTCGCGGTGGGCGGCGCTTCGGCCACCCGTTCGTCGGCGCATCTCGACCGGCACTGGCGCAATCTGCGAACCCTGTTCTCCCACAACCCGACCCCGTACAAGGCGCGGGTACTCGGCGATCATGCCGTCAACGGCACCCCCATCCCCAAGGCCGGCTTCTTCTGACCTGGGAGCCTGGTGTCACCGGACCCTTCGTGACGCTGTCGGCTCGCAAGCTCGCGCGACAGCCCTCAGGGATCAAGACGTTTGGTCACCCCAACCCTCTTGATCCCTGAGGCCGAAACAACGAACCTGAGGCCGAAACAACGAAGAAGACGCTCGGCCACCCCAACCCTCTAGCCCCCCGACGCCGAACCAACGAAGAAGATGCTTTGGTCACCCCAACCCTCTTGCCCCCTGAGGCCGAAGCGACGAAGAAGATGTTCTTGTCACGCCAACCATCTTGATCCCTGAGGCCGAAGCGACGAAGGAGCGAGGGTCACGAAGGGTCCGGTGACCTTTCGGCACCTGACGCACCCACCTCGAACGACACCGGCCACCTCAGGCGACCGAGACCCACGAACCGGTGATCGAGGCCTCCACTTCGGCGGCCACTTCCTGCAGAACACGCACGGCGGCAAGGGCGTTGGGGTCTTCCAGGCGCCCGGCGCGGGTCACCACCTCGATACGCCGGCTTTCCAGGTCGAGTCCTTCGACCACCAGCGGTGCGAGTTGTTCGGAGACCGCCAGCGCCGGCACAAGCGCGACCGCGATGCCGGCGGCGGCGAGTTCGCAGGCGTTGGCCGCCCCCATCGTCTGGTGGGTGATGTGCGGGGTGAAGCCGACCCTGTCGGCGGCCCGCAGGAGTGCGGTGTGCAGTCCCGAACCGGGAATGCCGGTGGCCCACGAATCCTCGGCCAGCGCACCCAGACCCCCGCAGCGGATCGCCGCATGCCGGTTCTGCGCCGCGAGCAGCACCATCGGCTCGGTCAACAGCGGAATACCACGCAGCCCGCTGAACGATTCATGGCGCCCGAAGTCGTATTCGCAGGTGATCGCGAGGTCCGCCTCGCCCTGCCGCAGCTGCCGCAATGCGTCGGCGCGACCGAGCTGACGAATCTGCACACCGATCTCGGGGTCCACCTGCGCGAGACGGACGGTCATCGGGGCCGCGAGCAACCGGACACCGAGATTGAACGACGCCACGATCAGCCGCCCCGAGGTCCGATCGGCGGTGGAGGCGACCGCGCTGAGTGCCTCGTCGACCGCCCCGAGCACGCGGCGGGCATGTTCGGCGAGCACCAGCCCGCCCCGGGTGAGCCCCAGTGTCCGGCCCTCACGCCGGAACAGAGTCGCCCCCGCCTCGTCTTCGAGTACCCGAAGCTGTTGCGACACCGCCGAACTCGTGATGGATCGACGTTCGGCCACAGCAGTGACGGTCCCCAGCTCCGCGAGATCGCAGAGCAACATCATTCGCCGAAGGTCCAGCATGAGACATCCTCCTCCAGTTCGCGGACAGGAGCCCCAGTATGGTGCCGGGCGCCACCGGAGCACCCTGTTGCACCCAGCCTGGCGAAATCTACCGACGGCAAGTCACCGTGCGTAGACCGCGAAGTGCGCCGTCCGCACCCGCGGTGCCAGCCCCCGCACCTGTAGGAACTGCGCCGCACGGGCCCGGACCTGCGCGATGTCGGAGTCGAGCAGCGCCGCACCGCCCGCCGCGACGACGGCCGCCGTGGTGGCGCGGACAGCGAGTTCGTTGAGCACCGCACGCCACTGTGGATCCGGCAGCGGTGTGGCCGCCGCAGTCTCCAGTTCCGCGGACAGCGCGAGCAAATGAGTGTCGTCGCCGGCGATGCGCAGCGCGTCATCGAGCGCGGCGCGGGCGAGACCGTACGGTCCGGCAGGCGCGATCGCGGCCAGATCCGCATCATCGACGTCGGGATTCAGGTGTTTGGCCCGTTGCAATTCCTGCACGCGGGTGCCGTCACGGTGACGATACTCCTCAACGGCGACGACCTCCGTGACCAGCGCATCGGGCAGAAAGTATCCGTCGAGTCTCAGTTCCGCTGTGCGGGAGCCATATACCGCCGCGAGCGGGAGAACCTGGCCGCTGATCGACGCATCGTCGAGATGGCCGATCCCGAACACGAATTCCTCGCGCTGCTCATCGACGGCGCCGAGCCAGATGATGTCGGTCAGCCCCCAGCCCGAATGCCACCCGATCACCCCGTCGATGCGATATCCGCCGGCGACGCGGGTGGCGACGGTGCCGCGGCGTTTCGGCCAGCTCCGCACATGCCCCATCCCCGCACCGCCGATCAGTTCACCCGAGGCCAGCTTCGGCAGCAGTTCAAGCGCGTCATCGGTTCCCGCAGTGACCGCCGGCAGCACCGGCGCACCGTGCTGCGTGACGATCGTCGCCGTCGACGGGTCCACGCCGAACAGCAGATTGTTCACCGCATTCACCACCCGCGGCGGCAGTTTCAGTCCGCCGTACTGTTCGGGGACGAACAGCCGGTGGTAGCCGATCTCCCGCAGGCCGTCGATATGCGAGCGCGGAACCTCGGTGCGGTCGACCTCGACGGCGCGTGGGGTCAGTACCTCGGCCGCGAAACGCACGAACTCCTGGTACATGGGATGCGCCGTCGGGTCGGCGTCGACCAGTGCGGCGGTGACGACTGCTGAGGTGATATCGGCTGTGGTGGTCATGATGTCACCGTACGTTCGCCGCACCCACACCCAATGAATTCCGGCCCGGTCGATTTTTTCCCATCGTAAACAATTTCTTCGCGATTCCCCCAAGAATTAGTCGACACATTTCTACTACATGAATCCTGTAGTAGGACAACAGCTATCGACAATTCCAAGAACTCACTGCCCACTTTGGGGACCACGGTGAGTTTATCCATTTTCCTACCCGCCCGGCACCCATACCTTTCAGTTACAGCGCATGGCAGGGACTTCGATCCCCA
Source organism: uncultured Gordonia sp. (assembly GCF_937858515.1). Taxonomy (NCBI): domain Bacteria; kingdom Bacillati; phylum Actinomycetota; class Actinomycetes; order Mycobacteriales; family Gordoniaceae; genus Gordonia; species uncultured Gordonia sp. The sequence continues at coordinate 17,637 of NZ_CALLZT010000120.1, forward strand.
CAACGTGCACCCAAGGACCCCCACTTCCACAGACTCCACACCGATACCGAGGTTGCAGATGAGTTCGACACAGATCGCACCGACACACACGTCACCGACGGGCACCACGCGATTGCTGACCAGCAGAGTCCGGAGCAGCAGATTCGTACGCAAGCTGACCGTCGCGGTAGCCGCCGCCCTCGCCGCCCCTACCGTGCTCGCGGGCTGCTCCGGCGTCGGCGGGTCCGACGACGGCGTGGTCACCTTCCGGTTCGCCAACTCGCCCACGGCACTGTCGCTGGTCCGGATCGCCGACGAGCTCGGCTACTGGAAGAACGCCGGCGTCAAACCCGAATACGTCGGTCCGGCGACCAGCGTTCCGGCGGTGCAGTTGCTGGACCAGAATCGCGTCGACATCGCCACCGGCATGTTCAGCAACGACATTGACGGCAAGGTGAAGGGTTTCAAGTTCACCGCGATCGCCTCCAGCATGCTCGATCTGCCCGATCAGCCGCATATGGCCTATTTCACCAAGGCCGGCTCGCCCATCACCAAGACCGATCTCAAAGCGGTAGAGGGCAAGACGGTCGGTCTGGGCCCCGGCAAGAACAGCTGCACCGACCTGGTGATCAAGCGCTACCTGAAAAAGAACGGTGTCGACCTGGACAAGGTCAAGTTCCTCGAACTCAAACCGGAACTGATCGCACCCGCTATCGAGCGCGGCGAGGTCGACCTCGGGGTGTTCCACCCGCCGCTGGTGGGTGTGCTACTGAGCAAACCCGACAAGTTCACCCAGACGTTCACCTCCTACGACGACTGGGGACCGCTCGGTGGCCAGGCCCCGTTCGTGGCCAGCAACGCCTGGTTGCAGAAGCATCCGGACGCCGCCCGCGAGTTCGTCGGCATCATCGGCAAGACCGCCAACTGGGCCAACTCCCATCCGAAGGAGTCCGCGGAGATCGCCGGCAAGACCACCGGATACCCGGTGGAGCAGACCACCAACTGGCACTACGCACCGAATGCACTGCTGGACAAGGCAAGTCTGGCACTGTGGTGGGATCTGGTGAAGGACACCGGCACTCCGCTCGCGGGTTCGGAGAAGCTCAAGCCCGAGGACATCGCCACCAACGCGTTCAACCCGTACGCGACCTCCGCCGACCTGCTCGACCATCAGGACGAGAACACCTCGGTACTACCGGGTTTCCGCAACAAGGGAGTTTTCAAGACCCCATTGGTCGACTTCGCCACCGCTGAAAAATAGGCCACCGGAAAGAAACATCACCCGTGGAGAAATAGCCGCGGGCCGAGAACCGTCATCCCAAATCACACACAGAAAGGCCACTGCCATGAGCGGAACAGTGCTGGTGGAGCAGCAAACAGCCGCCGCGGGCAGCGCGATCAGGGCACCGAGGCATGCTACACCCAAGATCGTGGCCCGCAAGGTCAGCAAGCTCTACCCCAAACCCGGTTCCCGCAAGGACGTCACCGCCGTCCTCGACGGATTCGACCTGACCATCAACGACGGCGAGTTCCTGTCGCTGCTCGGCCCGAGCGGCTGCGGTAAGTCAACATTCCTCAATATCCTTGCCGGACTGGACAGTTACAACGGCGGCTCGGTCCACCTCGACGGGCAGCAGGTCACCGGGGTCAACAAGAACGTGGGTGTCGTATTCCAGGGCTACGCACTGTTCCCCTGGCTGACCGCGCAGAAGAACGTCGAAGTCGGCCTCAAGATCCGGGGCGTCGGCAGGGCCGAGCGTCGTGAACGGGCCGCCGAGGTGCTCAAGACCGTCGGTCTGTCGGCTGCGGCCGACCGTCTGCCGCACCAGCTTTCCGGTGGTATGCGCCAGCGTGCGGCCATCGCCCGCGTCCTGGCATACGACCCGGAGGTGCTCGTGTTCGACGAGCCGTTCGCCGCGCTCGACGCCCAGACGCGTGAGTTCCTGCAGGGCGAATTGCTGCGCATCTGGGAGTCGGGCGAGAACAAGAAGACCATTCTGTTCGTCACCCATTCCATCGACGAGGCCATCTTCCTGTCCGACCGGATCGCGGTGATGACCAAGTCCCCGGGCGCTGTCAAGACCGTCCTGGACGTCGACCTGGACCGTCCGCGGACCCAGACATTGCGCAGTTCCGAAGATTTCGCACATATCCGGGCCAGGGTGGCCGGGATTCTCGCCGAGGAGGTCAACGTTGGCAACGACGCTGCCTAAGCCGGACCCGGCGGGGCTGTCGGTAATCGATGAGGACTACGACCTCACCCCACCTGCCCGCCGCAACCCGTATCTGGTCAAGTACGAGCGATACATCTACGGCGCGATCGGCCTGACCGGCTTTCTCGTACTGTGGTGGGCGGCCGTCGCTTCCGGTTATGTCGACAAGCTCTACCTGTCGACGCCGCAGGACACCTTCACCGCCCTGATCGACGGACTGGCCGACGGATCGCTGGCCCAGGAGATCGCGCCGAGCGTGCAGCGCGCGCTCATCGGTTTCGTGATCGGCCTCGTCGCCGGTATCGGTTTGGGGATCGCCGTCGGGTATGTCCGCATCGTTCAGCAATTCCTCGAACCGGTGCTGCTGTTCTTCCGCAATCTGTCGCTGCTCGCGCTGCTGCCGGTGTTCGTGGTGTTCTTCGGTATCGGCGAGCAGTCCAAGATCGCGATCGTGGTGTGGGCGTGCTTCTGGCCGATCTTCATCACCACCGTCGGCGCGGTCAACGGCGTGGAGAAGATCCTGCTCAACGCCGCCAAGACGCTGGGGGCGGGCCGCGTGTACATCTTCACCCGGGTGGTGTTACCGGCCGCGATCCCCGGCATCTTCCCCGGTATCCGGCTCGCGAGCGCCAACGCGTTCACCGCGCTGGTGGCGGCCGAATTGGTCGGCGGCGCACACGGTATCGGTATCTATATCAACAATGCCGCACTGCGGTATCAGACGCCGCAGATGTATGCGGGCATCATCACGCTCGGGCTCATCGGCATCCTTGTCAACGCCGTCATGACCGGTGTCGAGCACAAGGCCACGGCGTGGCAGAGAGGACTGACCAACAAATGACCGCCCCTCCGATCCGCGGTCCGCGTCTGCGCGCCGCCCTGGTCGTGCTGATCGCGATGCTGACGACCGTCATGACTGCGGGCTGCGGATCGGAGACGTCCGTCGATTACGATTCCGGGTCCGACGGCGACGCCCTCGTCGTCTACGCGGGGAAGGGTGCCGACCGCGGCATTCTCGAGTACGTGTCGAAAAACCTTCTCGGCACACAGATCCGGATCAAGATCGAGGATGCCGATGACGACGCCAACGCGAAAGTATCAGCGGGAAAAGCTGATCTGGCGTTCTACCAACACACTCCGGCATTCGAGGCCGACACCACCGATCGTGGCATCACCGATCTGAGCATCGCCGGCCGGGTGAATGTGGTTCCTTACGCGCTGTATTCACACAAATGGACAGATCTGCGGGAGACCGGCAGCTGGGTCAACACCGGGCTGGTCGCCGACAGCATCACCGGAACGAGCCTGCCGCACGGCGCCCGGGTCGCCCTGCCGAGTACTCCCACCGGCTTCGCACGTGGCCTGTACCTGCTGCAATCGGCCGGACTGGTCACCCTCGACCGCAAGTTCGGCGGCACCTCGGCGCAGGATCTCACCATCACGGCGGCCAACGTCCTCGATTCGGCTCGGCATCTGGACGTGATCGGGCTCAGCTTCGACGAGTTCCTCAAGTCGACCTACAACAGCTACGACGCCATCGTCCTCAATCCGGATCAGGCCGCGAGTCTGGGACTGGTGCCGGCCACCGACGCCCTGGCCGTCGAACCCGGGCCCGGTAACCCGTACGCGCACGTCCTCGTCGCGCCGTCACGGCTCGCCGGTGATCCCCGCGTGCTCGAACTGACTCGCGCGCTGGAGGATCCGCGGCTTGCCGGCTACCTGAACCGGACCTACCGCGGCGCGAACATCGCCGCCGCGGCGGCCACGAGCTGACGGCCTGGCCTCAGCGATCGCCGTGCGCCGCGTGCGTGCCGAATCCCCGCCGGTGATAAGTCAGCGGCTGCGCGTCCGTATCCGACTCGGCCGCAACGACATCGCCGACGACGATGGTGTGGTCACCACCCGGCAGCAGGTCGGCCACCCGGCACGCCAGCCACACCGCCGTGCCCGTGATACGCGGTACCGACTCGACCTGGTGCCAGTCGATGTCACCGAACTTGTCGGGCCCCTTCGTCGCGAATCGGCCGGCGATGTCGTGCTGGTCACCGGCCAGCACATTGACACCGAACGCCTTCGATTCCCTGATCCGGGCCAGGGTTTCGGACGTGTCGGCGAGTGCGACGGCCACCAGCAGCGGGTCCATCGACAGCGACATCACTGCGCTGACGGTGGTGCCGTGCGGACGGTCACCGTCCATCACGGTGATGATGGAGACCGGTGCGCAAAGATTGGCCATCGCCTGCCGGAACTCGGTCTGCAGGTCGGTCAGTGGTGCGGACATGACGAACTCCTATGTTATCCGGTGATCCCGACGGGGTGACTACCCGGTGATCCCCACCGAGGCCCAGAACTGCTCGAACGACGACGGGACCATGTCGTTGCCGAACTTCACCTGTCCGTCGACGAAGCGGTGCACCATGACCATCGTGGTGTCGAGCACGGTGTCACCCAGACGCCGGTAGATGTGGACGTTCGCGGTGACGATCTCGTCGCCGACGACGTCGCAGTGCACCACCTCGTTGCGGGCCTCGTCGAGTTTGGCCACCACACCGAAGGCGCCCAGGAACTCACCCTTGGTGTAGAGGCGCACCGCGCCTTCCACGGTGAAGCCCGCCCAGGTCATGTCGTCGGCGTACAGGGCGACGAGCAGGCTCGGGTCGCCGGCGTCGGCGGCGGCGAAGGCCTTGGTCAGGGCGTCTGCGTTCTGCTGGGTCATGATGTGTCCTCTCGGGAAGTGATCGGGTTGGTGTGTCGACCATCACTGTGGCGGTCGACCGGCCCGTCGGGTAACCGGCCGACTACGTGATCTGGACCCCGAATCACCCAGGACCGGAACGCCAGCGCGAAAGACCTGGTCAAGAGGCATTCCTTGACGGGTGATCCCACTGTCACACCCGCACCCGACACCCGCGGTGACACATCTTGACCCCCGGGGTTGTCGGCAGGCGCCATCGGACAGCAGAGTGATCTGCATCACCGAATGTGGGGAATGTGCGATCCCGACGGTGCCGATACCGGACGAGAGGTACCGAAGTGAATGCTGACGAGTGGGCCGAGATTCGGCGGTGCCACGCCGAGGGCGAGACGATCAAGGGGATCGCCGGACGACTTCGGATGTCGCGCAATACCGTCCGGCGGGCTCTGGCGATGACGTCGCCGCCCGAGGATCATCGCAGCGTCAAAGGCTCGCTCGCCGACGAGGCCGACGACGACATCCGCAGGATCCTGGCCACCGACCCCGACGTCACGATCGCCGAGATCGGACGGTCGATCGGCTGGACCCGATCACGCACCCTGCTGGCCCGGCGAGTGAATACGATCCGCTCGGAGAACACGGCTCAACTCGGGCGATCGAGCGGTACCGCGACGCCCGGTCTCCCCCGCCCCGCAACCAGTTTCGTCGGGCGGCGCGGTGAACTGGCCGAGCTACGCCGTCTCCTGGGCGACCATCGGCTCGTGTCGGTGGTGGGCCCGGGCGGAATCGGCAAGACGCGCCTGGCGATCGCCGCCGCCGAGGAGTTTCGCCGCGCCTTTCCCGACGGCGTGCGGTTCGTCGACTTCACCGCGGTCCGCAATGAATCCCTGCTGGCCCAATCCGTATGCGATGCCCTGTCTCTGAACAGCAGGGAGTCCAGCGACCGATCGGTGCCGGACACACTGGCCACATTCCTGCGCACCCGCAGGATGCTGCTGGTCCTCGACAATTGCGAGCACGTCGTCGACGGCGCCGCGGCACTGATCGCGCACCTGCTCGCATCGACGGCAGAGCTGCGGATCATCGTGACCTCACGGGAGTACCTGTCGATTCCGGGCGAGTACGTCTTCCACCTCGGAGCTCTCTCGACCGAGGACACCCACGACGTGAGTGCCGCGGTGGAACTGTTCACCCGCCGCGCATCGTCGGCTCTCGCCGGATTTGAGCTCACCGACGCCAATCATCAAGCTGTACAACAGATTTGCCGACGCCTCGACGGTCTTCCGCTGGCAATCGAATTGGCGTGCACCCGGCTGAACGTGCTGTCGGTGCACGACCTCGCCGATCTCCTCGACCGGCGGATGTCGATGCTGACCGTCGGATCGCGCGACCGCACCGCACGGCACCGCAGCCTGCAGGCCACCACCGACTGGAGCTACGAACTCTGCACCGCGCCTGAGCAATTGCTGTGGTCACGCCTGTCGGTGTTCATCGGTGGATTCGATCTCGGCACCGCCGTCGAGGTGTGCGCCGACGACCAGTTGCCCGCCGAATCGGTCGTCGACGCGGTCGCCGGGCTCGTCGCCAAGTCGGTGGTGTCCCGCGTCGCCGACGACCGGCGTGCCCGCTTCCGTCTCCTCGAGTCGATCCGCGAGTACGGCTGGAGCAAACTGGTCCCCCGCGACCGCGACACGATGAACGCCCGGCTCCTGGCCTGGTCCGCGCGGATCATGGTCGACTCGGCGACCCACTGGTACGGTCCCGACCAGGTGACCAAGGCCACCGTGGTCCAGGACAACCTGGGAAACGTCCGCGCCGCACTGGAATTCGCGATGGACTCACGCGCGGACCCCGACCTCACCGCCGTCGCCACGCACGCGTTGGGTTCGGCCCGATTCCTGTGGGCCTGCGGCATATCCGGCCGGGAGCACCGCATGTGGCTGACCAAAGCGCTGGACCTACCCCATGCAGGAGACAGGAACAAGGCGCGGATGTTCGGGGTCCTCGCACTGCTGCAGACCTTGCAGGGCGATCGCGAGTCGGCGGCCTTCTCGATTCAGCGGGCCCGCAGCCTCGCCGATCGTGTCCACGACCGGCAGACCACGGCCTTCGCCATCCACACCACCGGACTGCGCGACTTCTTCGCGGGCGACTTCGTTTCCGCCGGAAGACACTTCGACCATGCTGAGGCGCTCTACCGCGAATCCGACGCCGATCTGCTGGCCACCCTGCGGGTGCACCGCGGGATGCTGCTGAGTTCGATTCTCGACATCGACGGCAGCCGGGCGGTTTTCACGCAGGTGCACGAGGCGACCGCCGCCGTGGGCGAACAATGGTTCCATTCCTACGCAACCTACGGGCTCGGTCTGACGGCACTGCTCGCCGGAGAACCCGGCCGGGCCGCCGAACTGGCTTCCCAGGCCCTCGGTGAGCATCGACCGTTCGGTGACGTCGTCGGCATGACGCTGATGGCCGACCTGCTGGGCTGGTCGCTGGCCGCCGACGGGTCCGGGACGCGTGCCGCGGTGGTACTCGGTGCGGCGTCGGCGCTGTGGGGGCTCTTCGGGCAGCAACTGTACGGATCGGAGCACTGGAATGCGTTGCGCGCGGACGCGGTTGCCACGGCCCGCGCCGATCTCGGTGAGTCCACGTTCGAAACCTGGTGGGCCCGTGGCGAAGCGATGTCCACATCGGAGCTACTCGACTACATCGCCGGCGACGGGGCCCCAGGCGACGCGCCCGCCGCCGTGACCGACGACCGCAGTCCGGCCGTCGTCCGGCGCTCACCGCCGGCTCACGACACCGTTCTGCTCGGTTCCCTGTCCCAGCGCGAGCAGGAGGTCGCCGTGCTCGTGGCCGACGGCCTGACCAACAAGGAGATCGCGCAGCGGCTCGTCCTCTCGCCCCGTACCGTCGAGGGCCATGTCGAGCATGCCCTGCGCAAACTCAATCTCACCCGCCGGACGCAGATGGCCGCGGCGATCTCCGGCTCCCGTGTCTCGCCGTCCTGAGGATCTGGCCTGATCTGTTCCGGACCGACTTCCCGCATTCCCCGGATGAGTCCCCACACAAACTGGAATTCTGCCCCGGGCAGGCGTTTTCGCACCGCCCGGGGCAGAAGTCTATTTTCGGTGAGGCGATCGGGGTGTTACGCCTCGGGCCGTGTCACTACACCTTGCACAGGGTGCCCGCGTCCACCGGCAGCGCGATGCCGGTGACGAAGCGCGAGGCGTCCGAGGCGAGCCACAGCACCGCGTTGGAGATGTCGCGCGGCTCCACCCACGGCGTCGGCAGCAGGTTCATGCCCTGCTCGCACGCCTCCTTGAAATCCTCGTGGGTGGGGTGTTCGAGGTCGGGGCGGAACAGCCGGTACATGGCCTCGTGGTCGATCATGTCGGTCAGCACCGATGTCGGATGGATCGAGTTGCACCGGATACTGTGCGCACCAAGCTCATTCGCCGCAGTCCGGGCCAGACCCAGAACCCCGTGCTTGGCGGCCACGTAGTGGGCGAAGTTGGGGAACCCCTGCAGGCCACCGGTCGAGCTGATGAGGATGATCGAGCCGCCCTCACCCTGCTCGATCAGGTAGGGAACGGTGGCGCGCATCGTCTTCCACACGCCAGTGAGGTTGATGTCGACCATCTCGTTCCACTGCGTCTCGGTGAGTTCGTGCAGCGGTGCCGACGAGAAGATGCCGGCGTTGGCCACCACGGTGTCGAGTCGGCCGAATTCGGCGATCCCCTCCTTCACCGCCTGCTCCAGACCCTTGAGGTCCCGGACGTCCACGATCGAGGTCGCCGCGCGCCGGCCGGTCTTCTCGACGAAGCGGGCGGTCTCCTCCAGATCTTCGGGTGTGGCTCCCTTGTACTCGGTGGTGCCGAGCTTGGCGCAGATGTCGATCGCAATGATGTCCGCGCCTTCTTCGGCGAGCCTGATGGCGTGCGAACGTCCTTGTCCGCGTGCGGCTCCGGTGACCAGTGCCACCTTGTTGTCGAGTTGTCCCATGATGTGCGCCTCCTTGCGCATACTTCGGTGAAATGTGCCGACGGTGTCGGATACAGGGTCGGCGAAGAGTGAAAAGCGGTCAGCGGTTCTGGTAGCCGGGCAGGATCGCGGGTGCGGCCTCGACCAGGGTCATCCGGTCGATGAGCGCATGCTGGGTTGCCACGGCGGCGTCGCGGACACAGCGGCCGAGCGCGCTGGGGTTGCGGACCGTGGCGCTGCCCGCCCAGCGGTGCGCGAACATGACGACCTCGCCGGTCACCTCCTGCACCCAGGTGGTGGCCTGCCGCATCCGGGCCCGCTGCTCGTCGGAGATCTCGTTCCCCTGCGCCGCGGTGGCTTCGGCGTCCCCGAAGACCTCGTACACGTAGGCCTGCGCCGCCCGGAACTTCGCCTCGTGCCGCATGAAGTCGAGTTGGAACAGGTCCGAGTCACCCACCGGGCCGTCGTAGCCGGGCCGGATCTTGTTGTTGACGATGCCGGCGATCTCCTGCAGCGCCCGCTGCGCGAGCCCGAGCGCCACCGGTGCGTGACCGCCGACGCCGATGCCGAGGAGCCCGAGCTGGTAGACCGGTTCGGCCTGGGTGGGGACGGTCGCGAAGGTCTCCATGGTGAACTTGTCCGGCACGAACCGGTCCTTGACCGCGTAGTCGTAGGAGCCGGTGCCGACCATGCCCATGACATCCCAGTTGCCGAGGAACTCGACCTCGTCGCGGGGCAGGAACGCGATCCGGCACTGCGGTTCGCCGTCGACGAGAACGGGTTCGCCGTTGTCGTCGACGACGACGAATCCGGCTCCGATCCAGCTCGCGTGCGCCGAGCCGCTGGCGAACTGGTACCGGCTGTCCACCCGGTAGCCACCGTCGACGCGGGTCGCCTTGCCGGTGGGCACCACCATGCCGGCGGTGATCGCCTTGTTCTCCCCGCCGAACATCTCCTGTCCGCCTTCGGAATTCATGAAGCCGGCGGCGACGGCCGCGCTGCAGATGTTGGCCATGAACGCCCAGCCGGTGGAACCGTCGGCGCGGGAGATCTCCTGAATGACCTTGAAGGCGGTGACGATGTCGGTACCGCCGCCGCCGTACGCGCCGGGGATCAGGATCCAGAAGAGCCCGGCGTCGGCCAGCGCCTCGTAGACGGGGCGGGTGATGGTCGCCGCCTCTTCGATGTTGTTGGCCTCGGCCTCGATCACCTTGGCCACCTCGCGAGCGCGGGCGATGTAGTCGGGAGCGGCGAGCTCGGTCGGTGCCGGGCTGAGTTCGGTTGCGGTCATGGGGCCCTCCTGGCCGGTTCGGTGTCGTCTATGACCCGAATCACATTGCCGGTGGAGGGCCGGCGCTCGCAGCGGGTGGACTACGTGGTCCGCTACGTGATCACGCTCACACGGGATCGAACGCGGAGATCAGCCACTTACCGCCTTCGCGCTGCTTGCCCACTGTGAAGGACAGCAAACTTCACCGAAAGCGAGAAGAACCTAACGGGGCAAGAAGCCGGGGGCAGCTATTCGATGAGTTCGTACAGGGTGGCGTTGGCGGTGCCACCGCCCTCGCAGATGGCCTGCAGACCGTAGCGGATTCCCTTGTCGCGCATATGGTTGATCAGTTTGGTGGTGAGGAATCCGCCTGTTGCGCCAAGCGGATGGCCAAGCGCGATCGCCCCGCCCAGCGGGTTGAGCCGATCGAGTCTGGCACCGAGGTCGATCCGCCAGGCCATCGGCACGGGTGCGAACGCCTCGTTGATTTCCACCACACCGATGTCATCGATACTCAACCCGGTGCGGGCGAGTAGCTTTTGCGTGGCAGGGATGGGTCCGGTGAGCATCTTGACCGGGTCGTCGCCCACCACGGTGCCCGCTACCAGACGCACGATCGGGGTCAGACCGAGCTCGGCCGCCTTCTGTGATGTCATGATCATCACCGCCGATGCACCGTCGGAGATCTGGGAGGCGTTGCCGGCGTGGATGACTCCGTCCCCACGGAACGACGGTTTGAGCCCGGACAGCTTCTCCGGAGTGGTGCCGCGCCGCAGGCCCTCGTCGACGGAGAACGGGCCGTCCTCGGTGTCGACAGGCACGATCTGCGACTCAAATGCACCACTGTCGATGGCTGCGGCCGCCAATTCGTGTGACCGCGAAGCATATTCGTCGAGGGCATACCGCGACAGTCCCCACTGCGAGGCGATCATCTCCGCGCCGATGCCTTGATCGAGCTTGTCGACGCCGTACCGGTCGAGAACCGTCTGCCCGTACGGGAATCCGGAAGCTCGGGTGGCGCCGAGTGGCACCCGCGACATCGTCTCCACACCACCGGCGACAGCGATGTCGTACGCACCGGCGATCACAGCGTGCGCGGCGGACTCGATGGCCTGCTGACCCGAACCGCAGGCGCGGTTGATGGTCACCCCCGGAACCGACTGCGGCCAGCCTGCCGCCAGCACACCGAAGCGGGCAATATTGCTTGACTGGTCGCCGAGCTGAGTGACGCACCCCCACATCACATCGTCAATGGTCTCCGGATCGATGCCGGTACGACGCACAAGTTCTTTCAGCACGATGGCGGACAGATCCACCGGGTGGACCCCGGCGAGCGATCCGTTGCGCTTTCCGATGGGTGTACGGACGGCCTCGACGATCACCGCGTCACGAGTCGGCATGGATCACTCCTCTTGTCTGCGCCTGGCTGGATTCGCACGATTTCGCACGGGTGCCTTACAGATCGCGATTGCCGACCGCGCGGCACCTTTCGGCACGATAGCCTGTGTGCTCGCCGCGTATTCGTCGTCGGCGATATCGAAGCACTCGGCTGCGATGGCGTCGAACCACTGGCGGGCGCCTGTCGGGAACCCGCCCGTATCACCTTTTTCGATCACGTAGCGCGCTTACCTGTTTCGTCCGGCCGGCCCGGACGATCCTCAAACGCATGTCCGCACCACCTGTTTCCGGTCCACCACTCGTGCTGATCGCACTCACCCGGCCCCTGCTGGCAGAGGTTCTGGGCCCGCATCGCCCACAGGAGCCCACCGAACTGGGCAGGCGGCTCGACGCGGTGGCGCACGCGGTGATCCTGGGTTCGGATCTGCTCGATCCTCCTGCCGCAAGGGCCGTCGCCGGTCCCGGGCTCGACCCCAGCATCGCCGCGATCACACTGGCAGCGCACACCCGCAGCGTCGGTCTGGTGATCGCCGCCGCCACCCACCGCGATCATCCTTACAATCTGGCCCGCCGGGTCGCCGGGGTCGATCACGCGACCCGGGGCCGTGCGGGGCTGGCCGTCGCCGAACGCGATCCCACGGCGACCGCGGGGAATCCGTGGGCCCGGGAGGACGCGGCCGGGGCCGCCGACGCGGTGACGGCGATCCGTGAGCTGTGGCGCAGCTTTCCGGCCGACACCATCGTCGCCGACCGCGACAGCGGGGTATTCGCCGAATCGGAACGGATCGTGGCGATCGATCACCACGGCGCGTACGACATCGCCGGACCGTTCCAGGTGCCGACCAGCCCCCAGGTATGGCCTCCGATCTTTGTATCTGTCTTGGCTGCAAGGGAATTGGTTTCGGTGGCCGATATCGTGGTGCCGGCCGGCGCGAGCAGCGGCAGTCGGATCGTCGTGTACCGGCCCGACGATGCCCGCGAACTCGATGAACTGCTCACCGTCCTGCCCGCCGTCGACCGATCACCGGACGAACCGGCAACGCTGCGCGCGGTCCTGGGCTTGCCGGTCCCCGGTCCGGCCGCGGCCGGCCGCGTCGTCTTTCCCACCGAACCAGCCACCCCGGAGGTGTCCCGTGCCTGACCGTTCCCCCACCAACCGTCCCGGCCACGTGATACTCAATGTCAACGTTCTCGACGTGGGCATCACCCACGACGCCTGGCGGTCCGCCGACCTGCATCCGCTCTCGTTCGTCGACACCGAGTACTTCACCGAGGTCGGGCGCATCGCCGAACGCGGCACCCTCGACGGCTATTTTCTCGCCGACGGCCCGGGCCTGCGGGAGGATCCGCGGCACAAACCCGGCAGGGCACTCGAACCCACCACGATCCTGGGCGCGGTCGCCGCCGCCACCGAGCACATCGGCCTCATCGGCACCCTGTCGACCACCTTCAACGACCCGTGGGAACTCGCCTACCGGATCGCGTCGCTGGACTATGTGTCCGGCGGGCGGGTGGCGTGGAATGTGGTCACCACCTACGCCGAGGACATCGCCGGAAACTTCGGGCTCACCGAACTACCCGACCGCGACACCCGTTATCGTCGCGCCGCGGAGTTCGTCGACGCCGTCAACGAACTGTGGGCGTCAGCCCGGAACCGGACGCCGGTGCGTTTCGACGGTGAGTTCTTCACCATCGCAGGACAATTGCCCGTTCCCCCCTCCGCGCAAGGCCAGCCACTGCTGGTGCAGGCCGGCGGCTCACCGGCGGGCCGCGAACTCGCCGGACGCCAGGCGCACGCGGTGTTCTCCGCCGAACTGAGTCTGCAGGCGGGCATCGCGCACTATCAGCACGTCAAATCCGTTGCGGCCAAAGCGGGTCGCAATCCCGAGCACGTCCGCATCCTGCCCGGGCTGATCACCGTCATCGGCAGCACCGAGGCCGAGGCCCGCGCGCGGGACGACGAATCGGCCGCGCTCGCACCGTCAAGCCATGCGGCAGCTCGCTTTTCGGCGACCCTCGGCATCGATCTCACGGCCGTCGATCTCGACGCGCCGCTACCGAAGTCGGTGCTCGCCGAACCGGTGGATCCGACCCGGTTCCGCGGTTCGCTCGGCTTCCGGGAGTCGGTGATCCGGCTGGCCGCCGACGAGAACCTGACGGTCCGGCAACTGCTCGGCAGGCTCGGCGGCGGATTCGGGCACCGCAAGATCGTCGGCTCACCCGAGCAGGTCGCCGACACCATCGAACACTGGTGGAACGCCGGAGCCGCCGACGGATTCAACCTGATGCCCGACCGCTTCCCGGACGGTCTGGAGATCTTCGTCGACGAAGTGGTGCCGATCCTGCGGCGCCGCGGACTGTTCCGCCGCGACTACGAATCCACCACGCTGCGTGAACGATTCGGTGTGCCGTTCCCCGGATCGGGAACCTCGGTCTCCCTCGCGGGATAACACGAACAACCACAAGATGATTCAACCCAGAGAAAGAGAAGGACACAGCCCATGACCGCAGTACAGGAAGCAGCCCCAGTACAGGACGCACCCGCCCACACCGGCTCGCTGGAGATCTCCCCCTCCGCCGGCTACATCGGCGCCGAGATCGGCGGTGTCGACCTGCGCGATCATCTCGACCAGAACACGGTCGAGGAGATCCGCGACGCACTGCACCGCTACAAGGTGATCTTCTTCCGCGACCAGGAGATCGGCCACGCCGAACAGGTCGCATTCGCCCGGCGGTTCGGCAAGGTGACCCCGGCACACCCGCACGAGGAGAACCCACCGGCGGGTTTCCCGGAGATCCTTCCCATCGACAGCCGCCGCTACGACCAGAACCTCGGCCGCAAGCGCACCTCGTACGACCACAGTTGGCACACCGACGTCACCGCGCTGGTCAACCCGCCGGCCGCATCGATCCTGCGTGCCGATATCTTGCCGCCGTACGGCGGCGACACCGCGTGGACCAATCTCGTTGCCGCCTATGAGGGTTTGCCCAGGCAGCTCCGTGAGTTGGCCGACCGCATCGACATCCGGCACCAGTTCGCGGCGCGGGCCGCCGAGGGCAGCCAGCGCGCCCGCAAGATCGCCGAAGCCAACCTCGTCGCCTACCATCCGGCGGTGCGGGTGCACCCGGAAACCGGTGAGCGGGCCCTGTTCGTGAGTCCCGGCTTCACCCGCGGTGCCCGCGAGATCCGGGGCTTCTCACCGGAGCAGAGCGACGAGATCCTGCGACTGCTGTGGCGCGAGGCCACCCGCACCGAGTACACCGTCCGGTTCCGTTGGGCCCCAGGCAGTATCGCCTTCTGGGACAATCGGGCCACCGCCCACCTGGCCATCGCCGACGCCGGTCACCTCGGCCACGACCGGGTGCTCTACCGGGTCACTCTGGAAGGGGACGTGCCGCGCGGTGTCGACGGCCGCCAGTCCGAACTCGTCTCAGGAGAGCAGTTCCTGGGTGCGTAAGGACAACCTTCACCCCAGCAACACCACCTCTCCGCCCTCTATTGCCGGCTGAGGTGCGAGGTCGCCCAGCGACCGAGCCTCGAAACCTGGCGAGCGGACAATATCGTCTCACCGGGTTTCGAGGCTCGTCGCTTACGCTCATCACACCCCGACCAACGACGGTGAGTTGGGGAATCACACTATGAATCAAGGAGATTCAGCATGACCATCGCCGCCCGGTATGCCGACGCAGCGTTGACCCTGACCACCACCAGCGACATTATCGCCGCCCAACTCGCCCACCGATCGGTGCGCAAGTTCCTCGACACACCCGTCGACGACGCGCAGTTGCAGGCGATAGTCGCTGCAGCGCAGTCGGCTTCGACGTCGTCGAATCTGCAACCGTGGAGCGTGATTGCCGTCCGGGACCCACAGCGCAAGGCCCGGCTGGCTGCGCTGGCCAATAATCAGCAGTTCATCAACGAGGCCGGGCTGTTCCTGGTGTGGGTAGCCGACCTCGGCCGGGCACGCCGCGTTGCCGAACGCGAAAACGCACCACTGGACGGTGCCGACTATCTGGAAACCACCATCATCGGGTTCGTCGACACCGCCCTGGCCGCCCAGAACGCCGTGGTCGCGTCCGAATCACTGTGCCTGGGAACGGTTTTCGTCGGTGCATTGCGCAACAAGCCGCTGGAGGTGGCCGACGAGTTGGGTCTGCCACCGCACACGATCGCCACTTTCGGCCTGGCCGTGGGTGTTCCGGACCCGACGGAGAACGCTGGCATCAAACCCCGGCTGCCACAGGAGGCCGTTCTGCATCAGGAGCAGTACGACGCTGCCGCCGCCGACGCCCACATCACCGGTTACGACGAGTCGCTGGCCGACTACAACCGGCGGCACGGCCTCGACGGCACCTGGAGTGGCCGGGTGCTCACCCGCCTGGGCACCGTCGCGTCGCTGCACGGGCGGGAGAAGCTGCGGGACCAGCTCGAAACCCGAGGACTTCCTTCTCGTTGATTCTCAACCGGTTTGAGGTGATTTCGTCGTGCAGCCAGGTCACCGGACCCTTCGCGACCCTCGCTCCTTCGTCGCTTCGGCCTCAGGGATCAAGATGCATGGTCGCGACAGCAGCAGACCGAACGCCGCGGCATCGGCCTCAGGGATCAAGATGCTTGGTCGCGGCCCGGCATCTTGATCCCTGAGGAGCAGTCGCGCGACGAAGGAGCCGACCGCGTCTCGAAGGGTCCGGTGACCACACGATCATGACGCGACCAGGCCCCTACCCGTGATGAGCGGGAGGTCGAGGGCGGTGATCAGGCCGGGTTTCGCATCCACCACGGCGGCAACGGAATTGACCAGGCGGGCGGCGGTGACGATCATGCCGGACACGTTGTGGTCGCCGCGCTCGCCGTGGTGGGTGAACTCGACGGCCATGTGCGGTTCGCCGGAGATCAGGATTCGATAGCAACCATCGCCCTCGGCGGGCGTAGGCCAGTGCGGGCACTGGTCGGGGTGGGTTCGTGTGTAGTGTTCGAGCACAATGCGATCGGTCCCGTTTACCTGCCCCGCCACCTCGAAACGCAGTGCGGCCTGGGTCCCCTCGGCGATCTCTACCGACACCGTCGAGTAATCCCTGTCAGCCGCAACACGTTCGACGCGAACGTCGAGCGGCTCGTCCAGCGTAACGCCGAGCCCGGCGGCGAGCTGGCGCACCACACTGCCCCAGGCGAGGGTGAGGACCTGCGGCACCACCAGCGGCGGTGTAGCGTCCATCGGTTTGCCGAAGCCGAACAACTCACTCATCACGACGGGTTGGTAGTAGGTGGAGTAGTCGGCGATCTCCTGACAGCGCAGCTCGTCGATACGCTGTGACAGGCTCGTCATGGCAAGCGGCAGAGCATCATTGGCGAATCCGGGATCGATTCCGTTGACGTGGATACTCACCCCACCCGCCTTGGCGGCGGTGTCGATACGGGCAATGTACGCATCCGGCAGTACGTCGTACGGGAATTGCAGGATCACCGGACCACTCGACACCACATTGATGCCCGCCTCGGCGAATCCGATCAGATCCTCGATGGCCTCGGGTACCCGGTCGTCGGTCATGGCCGCGTGCACGATGCAATCCGGACGCAGCGCCAGCAGCGCATCCCGGTCGTTGGTGGCGACCACCCCGAGATCTCGGTCCAGGCCTGCCAGCCGTCCGGCATCCTGACCGGCCTTCGCCTCACTCGACACCCACACCCCGACCAGTTCAAGATCCGGATGGCCGTCGATGACGGCGATGGCATGCTTTCCGACGGTTCCGGTCGACCAGACGACCACGCGAAGACTCATCACCCAAAACTAGAACACGTTTCACCGTCATGTCGAGTGTTCGCGGAGTCGAGGGTCACCGTGCGATCAGTCCCGGTTTCCGGGTTCAGCGGCACACTCAGGCTATCGTGGCGACGATGAACGCACCGACAACCGTGGTACGCGACGGCCACGTGACCCGGATCAAGTGGCATCGTGCCCGGCGCAGGGCTGCGGACCCGGTGTTCACCGCGACCCGGATCCGCGAGGGGATGACAGTCGGTGCGAGCGTCGAGATCGATCTTGTGGTGCACGCCGACCGCGGTTTCGCGGTCCTGCACGATCTCGATGTGGCCCATGCGACCACCGGGCGCGGCAACGTCCGCACGCTCGGCGCCAACCAACTGCGCGCCATGTCGCTCGTGGACAATCGCCGCCGCCGCATCGACGAACCGGTCCTGCTGCTCGAGGACCTCGCCGACGCCTTGCGCACCACCACGATTCACCCCGACGCCCTGCTCCAGCTCGATTTCAAGGAGACCGCATCCGCCCTCGACGACAGGGCGTTGCAGACCTTCGCCGACGCCGTCGCCCCCATCGCCCGGCACATGATCCTCTCGTGCGGCGACGCTGTGGCCGTTAGTGAATTGACAAGCGCCGCACCAGGAATCCGCGTCGGTTACGACCCATGTCACGACGGCGCCGTCAAACAGGTACTCACCTCGGGACGATTCGACGAGTTCGTCGCGAACGCCGTCGACGCCTCCCCGCGAGCGGAGATGGTCTACCTCGACAAGAAGCTGGTCCTGCGAGCCGACGACCGCGGCGTCGACCTGATCGGCGCCTTCCACGCGGCAGGCCGCACAGTCGACACCTACACGGTCCGCCGCGTCAACCTGTTCTCCCGCCGCACCATCACCCGCCTGCTCGCCCTGCAAGCCGACCAGATCACCACAGACGACCCCGAACGCCTCGTCGCCAGGTTCGCGTAGTCGCCCGTTCAGCCGAAGAGGGTGGGGAGGGTGGACTCGTGAACCTGACGGAGCTCGGCGAGGGTGATCGAGAAGTGGTCTTGAACCTCGACCGAGTCGCTGCCCTGGTCGACGACGCCGATGCGGGTCCATGGCATCTGGCGGGCGTTGAGCATGCCGCAGAAGCGGGATTCCTCTGTGCGGGGGACGGCGACGAGGACGCGGCCGGCGGATTCGGAGAACAGCCAGACGAACGGGTCGGCGCCCTCGGGCAGCAGGACGCGGGCACCGGTCTCACCGGCCAGCGCCGACTCTACGACGGCCTGGATCAGACCGCCCTCGGACAGGTCGTGGGCGGCCGAGATGAGGCCGTCGCGCGAACCGGCGACGAGGATCTGCGAGAGGAGCCGTTCACGTTCGAGGTCGACCTGCGGCGGGACGCCGCCGAGGTGATCGTGGGCGACCTGCGCCCAGATCGACCCGTCGAATTCGTCGTGGGTGTCGCCGAGCAGGATCAGCGTTTCGCCCGGTTCGGTGCCGAAGCCGGTGGGGGTGCGGCGGCGGACGTCGTCGATCACGCCCAGCACGCCGATGACGGGTGTCGGGAGGATCGGAGTGGATCCGGTCTGGTTGTAGAAGCTGACGTTGCCGCCGGTCACCGGGATGCCTAGCTGTGCGCAGCCGTCAGCGAGGCCGCGGACGGCCTGCTGGAACTGCCACATCACCGCTGGGTCCTCGGGGGAACCGAAGTTGAGGCAGTTGGTGACGGCCTTCGGGGTGGCGCCGGTGACCGACACATTGCGGTAGGCCTCGGCGAGCGCGAGCTGCGCGCCGCGGTACGGGTCGAGGTAGGTGTAGCGGCCCGACGCGTCGGTGGCCAGGGCGATACCGAGGCCGGTTTCCTCGTCGATGCGCACCACGCCGGAGTCGGCGTGTTCGGCGAGCACGGTGTTGCCGCGCACGTACCGGTCGTACTGCTCGGTGATGAATTTGCGGCTGCACAGCGCGGGCGAGGCCAGCATCGTCAGCAGCGTTTCGCGCAGCTCATCGGAGGTGGACGGCCGTGCCAGACCGGCGCTCGACGACGCGATCACCTCGTCCTGCCAGTCGGGCCGGGCGACGGGACGCTCGTAGACGGGACCGTCGTGCGCGACTGTGCGCGGCGGCACGTCGACGACGGTCTCTCCGTGCCAGGTGATGACCAGATGGTCGCCGTCGGTGACCTCACCGATGTCGGTCGCCAGCACGTCCCACTTGCGGCACACCGCCATGAACGCGTCGACATTGTCAGGTGTCACGACCGCGCACATGCGTTCCTGGGATTCGCTGGAGAGCACCTCCGCCGGGGTCATCCCGGTGGCGCGCATCGGCACCTTCTCGAGGTCGATGTGCATGCCACCGTCACCGGCGGCAGCGAGTTCTGAAGTGGCGCACGACAATCCGGCGCCACCGAGATCCTGAATGCCCACGACGAGACCGGCGTGGTACAGCTCCAGGCAGCATTCGATGAGCACCTTCTCGGTGAACGGATCGCCCACCTGAACACTCGGCAGTTTCTTGCGGTTCGGCCCGTCCTCCTCGCTGTCGTCGAAGGTCTCCGACGCCAGCACCGACACACCACCGATGCCGTCGAGGCCGGTGCGCGCACCGAACAGGATGATCTTGTTGCCCGCACCCGAGGCGAACGCCAGGTGCAGATCCTCCACCCGCAGCACGCCCGCGCACAGCGCGTTGACCAGCGGATTACCCGCATACGAGGCGTCGAACACCGTCTCGCCACCCACATTGGGCAGGCCGAGGGAGTTGCCGTAACCGCCCACACCGCGCACCACACCGTCGACAACGCGCCGGGTGTCGGGGGCATCGGCGGCACCGAACCGCAGCTGGTCCATGACCGCGATCGGCCGCGCGCCCATCGCCATGATGTCGCGGACGATGCCACCCACGCCGGTGGCCGCACCCTGGTACGGCTCGACGTAGCTCGGATGGTTGTGCGACTCGACCTTGAAGGTGACCGCCCAACCGTCGCCGATGTCGACGACGCCGGCGTTCTCGCCGATACCGGCGAGCATCGAGGCCCGCATCTCGTCGGTGGTGGTCTCCCCGAAGTAGCGCAGGTGCACCTTGGACGACTTGTAGCTGCAGTGCTCGGACCACATCACCGAATACATGGCCAGTTCGGCGTCGGTGGGGCGGCGCCCGAGGATCTCCTTGATCCGGTCGTACTCGTCGTCCTTGAGGCCTAGCTCGCGGAACGGCTGCGGATGGTCGGGGGTCTGGGCAGCGGCTGAGACGGTATCCACCTGTGCACTCACCCGCGTCAGTCTAGTGGGTGCCGCGGGGTGGGGCTTCCCACGCACCCTGTGGATAAGCCACTGGTGGTTTCGGGCGATTCGCCCGTAGGGTGTGACGGGGCCGCGAAGGGGTGCGCGGCCGTCCGGGAAGCAGACTGGGGGACTCATGACGCAGGCCGCGCACAGGGCTCGGCAACTGTTCGATCTCGGTGTTCTGTCGCTCGGTATTCCCGTCGACGGCCAGGACCCGGTGAACGACCGTGCGCAGGCCGCACGCGCATTCACCCGGGCCAGCCAGTGGGATCCGGCGATGGCCGACGCCTGGCTGGGCCGGATGGCGTGCGGCGAGAGCACCGACGAGGTGATAGCCGCCCTCTACTTGCACCGGGACGCCATCGGCCGTGAGCAGCGCAGACTGCGGCTCCCCCAGCGCATCCTGGCCGGGCGCTGGGACACCACCATCGGCATCGACTATCCGCTCGCCGATGCCCTCGAAGCCACCGCCGCATATGCGGCGACTCTCGTCCGGGGCAGCGATCCGGCCGGTGCCGACGACGTGTTGTCACAGGTAGCGGACAATATCCCGATCATCGACCTGGTCCGCGGGGTGCTGCAGTTCGCCACCGGCCGGTGGAATCACGTACTGACAACGCTGTCACCAGCAGCGGCGTGGCCCGATCCGGTGCTGGGCTGCGCAGCACAATTCATGACCGGCACCGCGTGCGTGCAACTCGGCATGTTCGACGAGGGGATGCGGCAGCTGTCCGATGTGCTCTCCGGACCCGTTCCGGCCCTGGCCACCCAGGCCCTGTTCACCACCGGGATGGCGTTGCGTGAACAGGGCCAGGAAACCGAGGCGCTGAGCCGGTTTCAGCAGGTCTACGCCCGCGACCCGGGCTTCGGCCCGGCCACCGACGCGCTGCGGTCACCCGCGTACCGGCTCGTGATCACCAGTGCCACCGACATCGATGCCCGTATCGACCCGTGGACCCCCGACCCCCCCGCCCCGACGGAAGCCGGCGGCGAGCCCGCGGCGAGCCACGCCGGAACCGACGACGACCTGGTGGATCGGGCCCAGCGCCGGCTCGACACGCAGATCGGGCTCGACGAGGTGAAACTGCAAGTGGCCAAGCTGCGTTCTGCGGCGACGATGGCACGGTTGCGTTCTGATCGCGGCCTGTCGACGGCGGCACGCAGCCTGCATCTGGCGTTCACCGGCCCACCCGGCACCGGCAAGACCACCGTCGCCCGCATCGTCGCCGCCATGTACTGCGGGCTGGGATTCATCAAGTCCGACAAGGTCGTCGAGGTCGGCCGCGGCGATCTGGTCGGCCAGCATCTGGGCAGCACCGCCATCAAGACCTCCGAGGTGATCGACTCCGCACTCGACGGGGTGCTGTTCATCGACGAGGCATACACGCTTATCCAGGAAGGACTTTCCGGTGGCGACGCGTTCGGCCGGGAGGCCGTCGACACGCTACTGGCGCGGATGGAAAACGACCGCGACCGGCTGGTGGTGATCATCGCCGGTTACGACGACGAAATCGACCGCTTTCTCGGCGCCAATGACGGTCTGGCATCACGGTTTTCGCGGCGCATCCGGTTTGCTTCGTACTCCCCCACCGAATTGGCCGACATCGGTTCGCACATCGCCGCCGGCCGCGATTCAGCCCTCACCACCGACGCCCTGGTGGAACTCGAACGGGCCTGTGCCGCGCTGTGTTCCGAGATTCGCCCGACCGCTTCAGGATTGCGCCGCGGCATCGACATCGTCGGCAACGGCCGGTTCATCCGCAACGTCATCGAAACCGCCGAGGAAGAACGCGAATTCCGGCTCTCCGACCGCGACGATCTCGGCACCCTTACCCACGAGGATCTCATGTGCATCGACGCCGCCGACATCCGCGCGGCGCTGGCGCAACTCACCGGACAAAGCCGAACACCCGAATTCAGTTACGAATAGCGGGAAGTCACCCCGACGATAGCGTCGGTCAACTCGGGCCGACAGATGATCAGGTCCGGCAGGTAGGTGTCGTCGTTGTTGTAGACCAGCTGCGAACCGTCGATGCGGCCGCACCACAGGCCCTGTGCCTGCGCCACCGCGACCGGCGCCGCCGAATCCCATTCGTACTGCCCGCCTGCATGTACATACGCCGCGGCCTCGCCGCGCACGACGGCCATGGCTTTGGCCCCGGCCGACCCCAGCGGCGCGACCACACCACCGACGGCCTCGGCGACCACGTCCGAGAAGGCGGGCGGACGGGACCCGCTCACCACCACGCGCAGCCGGTCATCGGCGGGAGGCGGAAGCAGACCGGCGACAGGCTCGATAGGTGCGTCGTCATCGACATAGGTGATGCCGAGCGCGGGCAGGGCCACCGCCCCGGCGATCAACCGGCCCGCCGACCACAACGCCACATGCACGGCCCAGTCCGAATGACCCGGCGTCCGGTACTCGCGGGTCCCGTCGAGCGGGTCGACGATCCACACCCGCGACGCCGTGAGCCTGCGCTTGTCGTCGGTGGATTCCTCGGACAGCACGAGATCACCGGGGCGGTCGGCGGCCAGCCGCGACAGCAGCAGGTCATTGGCGCGCAGGTCGCCCGCGTCCCCGAGTTCCTTGCCCGACAGCCCACTGTCCGAGCGCACTTGCAGCAACAACTGTCCGGCTGCGGTGGCCAGCTCGCCCGCCAGCGCCCGATCGTCAAGACGTTCCGATGACACCGATTCTCCTTCAGCGGTTGCGGCCCAGACCCAGCCGGTCGAGCACGGACTCGGCGACCTCGGTCGGTGTTCCGTCGGCCGGGGTGACGACGATGTTCGCGTGCTGGGGCGCCTCGTACGGCGAGTCTATTCCGGTGAAATGCGGAATCTCCCCGCGCCGCGCACGCGCGTACAGCCCCTTGGGGTCCCGTCGCTCGCACTCGGTGATCGGTGTGTCGAGAAAGATCTCGTGAAACGGCAGGCCACGTTCGGCGTGAATCTCGCGTGCGCGTTGTCGTTCGGAGGCGAACGGGCTGATCAGCCCCACAATCGCGATAGCGCCGGAGTCGGCGAACAACGCCGCGACCTCGCTGGTGCGGCGGATGTTCTCGCGGCGATCGTCGTCGGAGAAACCCAGATCGGAGTTCAAACCATGGCGGAGATTATCGCCGTCCATCAGGTACGCGGGCGCTCCCGCGGCGACGAGGCACCGCTCCAGCTCGATGGCCAGCGACGACTTGCCCGACCCGGACAGCCCGGTCAGCCACAGCGTCGCGCCCTGATGCGGTCGTTGCGAACGAGAGACCTTGCTCGACTGCCAGACGATATTGCCGCCCGAGCCGGTCATGCGGGAATCCTTCCGCCGGTCCGTCGCTTCACCCCATGACTGTGACACAGCGACACCGCCGGGGCGAAGCCGAAGCAGCCCGATCTACCAACCAAGCACTTGCTAGGTTACGCTCGGGGGCATGAGTGAAAGCGTCATTCCCCCAGCGCTGGGTCGCGACGATCTCGGCCCGGACACCACTCCCGTCGCGTACGAGACGGGCGGACCCGACGGCGCGGTCGCCTATGTGACGCTGAACCGGCCCGAGTACCGCAACGCCCAGAACTCGGTGATGACGTACTCGTTGGACGCCGCGTTCGGCAAGGCCGTGGACGACGCGTCGGTGAAGGTCATCGTGCTGCGGGCCAACGGCAAGCATTTCTCGGCCGGCCACGACATCGGCACCCCCGAACGCGACTTCGACACCTTCTACGACAACGTGGCCACGCTGCATTGGGATCACACCGATAAGCAAGGTGCCGATCAGCGGCTGGCACGGGAGATCGAGGTGTACATGGGGATGTGCCGGCGCTGGCGCGACATCCCCAAACCGGTGATCGCGCAGGTGCATGGCGCATGCATCGCGGGCGGGCTGATGCTGGCCTGGATCTGTGACTTCATCGTCGCCTCCGACGACGCGTTCTTCTCCGATCCGGTGGCACGCATGGGCATTCCGGGGGTCGAATACTTCGCCCACGCCTTCGTCCTCGGCCCGCGCCGCGCCAAGGAGATCCTGATGACCGGCGACCGGTTCACCGCCGCACAGGCCGCTGACTGGGGCATGGTCAATCATGTTGTGCCGCGCGACGATCTGGCCGGCAAGGTCGATGAGCTCGCCGCCAAGATGGTGGCGATGCCGATGCAGGGACTGTTCCTGTCCAAGAAGGCCGTCAACATCTGCGAGGACAATATGGGTCTGCGCAATTCGATGGATTCGGTGTTCGGCTGGCATCACTACGCCCACGCCGCCAATTCCGAGGCCTCGGGCGGGGATTCACTCGGCGGTATGGATGCCAAGTCCATGAAGGCTTCGGCTACAGCGGCTTCGGCAACCACGGCTTCGGGGAACTGAGATGGATCTGCTTTTCGATTCCGCCGCGGACGAATTTCGCGCCGAGGTCCGCGCCTGGCTGACCAAACACGCGCCCCGCACCGCACTGCCGTCGATGGACACCGCCGCAGGCTTTGAGGCGCACCGCGAGTGGGAGGCGACGATGGCCGCCGACCGTATGTCGGTGGTGAGCTGGCCGGAAGAATACGGCGGCCGGAACGCTCCCCTGCTGCACTGGGTGATCTTCGAGGAGGAGTATTTCCGGTCGGGCGCCCCGGGCCGGGTCAGCCAGAACGGTATCTTCCTGCTCGCCCCAACGCTTTTCGAACACGCGTCGAAGGCTCAGCTGGACCGGATCATGCCGCGGATGGCCCGCGCCGACGACATCTGGGGCCAGGCGTGGAGTGAGCCCGAGTCGGGCAGCGACCTGGCATCGCTCCGTTCAACGGCCACCCGCACCGAGGGCGGCTGGCTGCTCAACGGCCAGAAGACGTGGAGTTCGCGGTCGAGCTTCGCAGACTGGGCGTTCGGACTATTCCGCTCCGACAGGGACGCCCAGCGACACAAGGGCATCACCTACTTCATGTTCGATCTGCGCAGTCCCGGCGTCACCGTGCGCCCGATCGCCCAGCTCGACGGCGAGCCCGGTTTCGCGGAGTTGTTCCTGGAGAACGTGTTCGTGCCCGACGATCCGGCGAACCCGGCCGAGTCCGGGGTGATCGGTGAGGTCAACAACGGCTGGCGCGTCGCGATGAGCACCGCCGCCAACGAACGTGGCCTGTCACTGCGGGCCCCGGGCCGCTTCCTGGCTACCACCGACCGGTTGGTGGATCTGTGGAAACGTAACCGCACCGAGGTTCCGGCCGCGGCCGATGTCGATCGTCGCGTCGCCGACGCCTGGATCGGCTCCCGCGCCTACGAACTGTCGACCTATCAGACCGTCAGCAGGCTCGCCGCGGGCGGACAACTCGGCATGGAATCGTCGATCAACAAGGTGTTCTGGTCGCAGTGGGACATCGCCGCCCAGGAGACCGCACTCGACCTGCAGGGCACCGACGCCGAGATCGCCGACGAATGGACCGACGGTTACTTGTTCTCGCTGTCTGGGCCGATCTACGCCGGTACCAATGAGATTCAGCGCAATGTGATCGCCGAACGACTCCTCGGCCTGCCCCGCGGCGACCGGTAAAGGACCATCCCCATGGATTTTCTGCTCTCCGACATTCATTCGGATCTGGCCTCGACCGTCGACGCCATCCTCACCAAGGCCGACATGCCCACGGTCATCCGCGCCTACGCGGCCGGTGATCCGGCATCGGCCACCCCGGTGCTGAGTCAGCTTGCCGAGGCAGGCATCTGCGGTCTCGTCATCGACGAGGAACACGGCGGATCGGGGGCCGGGGTCACCGAACTGGTGGTGGCGATGGAACAACTCGGACGTCACGGTATGCCCGGACCGATCGTCGAAAGCCTGGCGGTGGCACCGAAGCTCCTCGGCGATTGCGGCCTGCACCAGCGGCTCGCCCCGCTCGCCGAAGGGACACCGGTCTCGTGCGCGATCGAGCACTGGCAGCCGAACGCCGCCGACGCGCCGAACGCGGCACAGGTGTATCTGCTTGCCTCCGGGACACTTTCGGTGGCCCGGATCGCCTCGACCGCGGCGTCGGTGGATCCGGCACGGACCGTCTCGACGGTCGCCGTGGACACCGTCCTCGTCGAGGACGTCAACCTCCCGGACGCGGCGGTCTCGGCTGCGGACCTCGGGGCACTGGCCACGGCCGCCTACCTGCTCGGCCTCGGGCAGACCATGCTGACGCTGGCCGCCGAATACGCGCAGTCACGCAAACAGTTCGGCCGCGCCATCGGATCATTCCAGGCGGTCAAACATCATCTGGCCGATGTGGCGATCGCCCTGGAGATGGCGCGGCCCCTCGTGCACGCCGCCGCGCTCGGCGCCGACGGCCTCGTACCGGTGGGCACGAACGTCCTCGCCGATATCTCCGCGGCGAAGGTCGCCACCGCCGACGCCGCCTACCTCGCGTCCCGGCAGGCGCTGCAGGTGCTCGGCGCCATCGGCTACACCGCCGAACACGACCTGTCGCTGTACCTGACCAAGACGCGGGCACTCGTCGGCGCCTGGGGCACCCCCGCCCAGCACCGGCAGCGAATCCTCGACTCCCTCTGATAGTTCCGCAAGGCAGGAAGGCGCCATGAACACCACGATCGACGACCGGTCGGCCGCTCGTACCCGCTCCGGGACGCTGGGCGAGGCGGCATCGGCCGACGACCGTGAAGCGCTCCGCGATTCCGTCGCCGACCTGCTGCGACGGCGCGGTGGAATGGATTCCGTACGCAAGGCCTCCACCCTTCCCGGCCGCACCGACGAGCCACTCTGGTCGACGTTGTGCACGGAGATCGGTGTCGCCGCACTCCTCATCCCGGAGAGGTTCGACGGTGCCGGGGCGAGCCTCGCCGAAACGGCCGTCGTCCTGGAGGAACTGGGTGGGTCGCTGTCACCGGTACCGGCGTTCTCGACGGCCCTGGCGACCGTGGCGCTCCTGCTGGCCCGCGACGACGCCGTGGCCGCGCAGATCTTGCCCGGCATCGCCTCGGGTGGGAGAACCGCAACGGTGTGCTGGGCGGGAGCCGCCGGATGGAACTCCCCGGGGGTCATCGCCGAGGGTGGCCTGCTGTCGGGCACCGCCCACTATGTGGTCGACGGTGAATCCGCCGACCTGTTCGTCGTACTCGCCGACGGACCCGGCCACGAACCGACACTGCACGTAGTGGCCGCCGACGCCGACGGCGTTCAGGTGCAGGCCCTGCCGACTGTGGACCCGACCCGCCCTCTGGCTACGGTCAGCTTCTCCGAGGCACCCGCCCAGGGTGTCGCTTCGGCAGCGGACCTCCCTTCACGGCTGCAAGCATGCGCATGGGCTCTGCTCGCGTGCGAGCAGGTCGGCGGCGCGCAGGCCGCTCTCGACCTGAGCGTCGAGTACGCCAAGGTGCGCAAGCAGTTCGGCCGCGCCATCGGCTCGTTCCAGGCCCTCAAGCACCGGATGGCCGACATGTACGTCCTGGTGGAATCCGCACGATCGGTCGCCCGAGCCGCGATAGAGGCCCTCGTCGACGATGCGCCGGACGCCGAGACACTCGCCGCGTCCGCGCACGTCTACTGCTCGGAGGCGTTCAGTTCGGTCACCGGCGACGCCATCCAGATCCACGGCGGCATCGGTATCACCTGGGAGCACGACATCCACCTGTATTTCAAACGCGCACAAGGTAGTTCGCAGCTCTTCGGGCAGCCACACGAGGCACTGCGCCGACTACTGCCCTGACTGACGCGTCAGCTCGCCAATTCGCCCCAGCAGTACACCTTGCCACCGGACACCGCGCAGGTGGTGTCCTCACCCGCACCGATCGCGCGTAGCCCCGACAGGTCGGTGACGCGGACCGCGGTGGTGCGGTCTTCGGTGGTGCCGTCGCCGAGCTGGCCGAATCCGTTGTAGCCCCAGCAGTAGCCGGTCCCATCGGAGACGGCGCAGGCCTGTCCGACACCTGCCGACACCGACGTCGCCGAGCCGATGTCGCCGACCTGAGTCGGTGTACCGCGGTTCTCGGTGGTGCCGTCGCCGAGCTGACCCGATTCGTTCAGACCCCAGCAATAGGCTGTGCCGCCGTCGATGGCGCAGACGGCGTTGTAGCCGACGTCGATCGCGCTGACATCGGTCAGTCCGGCGACCTGGACGATCGTGGCACGCTCGTCGGTTGAGCCGTCTCCGAGCTGACCTGCCTCATTCAGCCCCCAGCACTGTGCGGTCTTATCCGCTACGGCGCAGGTGGTCCCGTGCGACGTCGAGATCGCGGTGACACGTGACAGTCCGGGCACCCTGGTCGGTGCACTGCGGTTGTCCGTCGTACCGTCGCCGACCTGTCCGGAGTCATTGCGCCCCCAACAATGGGCGGCACCGCCGGCGACCGCGCAGGTGGTCTCCGAGTGTGTGGCAATCGCCGTCACGCCGGACAATCCGGGCACCCGGACGGGGGTTAAGCTGTCGTCGGCCGACCCGTTGCCCAGTTGCCCGGACGAGTTGCTGCCCCAGCAGTAGACGGCGCCGTCGCTGATCGCGCAGGTGGTGCCCGCATCGGTCGACACCGCGGTGACACCCGTCAGATCCCCTGCCTGAACGGGTGTTTCGCGATCCTCCGTGGTGCCGTCGCCGAGTTGCCCGGCGGCGTTCTCGCCCCAGCAGAACACTTTTGCGTCTGCGACGGCGCACGCACCTCGGGTGCCCGCCACCACCGACGTCGCGTCGCTGACACCGGGCACGCTCGTCCGCGACGTCGGGCCGGCGGAGGGGTGCGGGCCGGCGCGGCGCGGGCGGGGGGCGCGACCCCCCCCCCCGGGACCGCCAGTACCGCTGCGAGGGCCATCCGCATCGCTGCCTCCTCGAACCGTCCGTCGCGGGATTGCCGTTATACGTCCACGGAAGTAAGGTTCTCAACCAGAGTGAGGGACGTTTCCGTCGATCCCGCCCGCGCGGCGGCGCCGTCCGGCACGGACGCGGACACGATTCCGGCTGCGGTCGCGGCGAGCGTCGTGGCGCGCCCCGCGATCGAGGCGGTCGTCGAGGGGGAGACCGGGCTGCTCGTGCCCGCCGGGGACGCAGCGGCGCTCGCCGCCGCCGTCGGGCGGATCGCGGGCGACGGCGGGCTGCGCGCCGCCATGGGCGCGGCCGGGCACGGGCGGGCGCTGGCGGCGTTCACGGCGGCGGAGATGGCGCGCGCGGTCGAGGCGACCTACGTCGAGCTGCTGGGGAGGCACGCGTGAGCTCGCGCGCCGCGACGATCGCGCTCTGCTACCACCGCGTCGGGCGGCTCGACCATGACCCGTTCGGCATGGCGGTCACGCCGGAACACTTCGCCGAGCAGCTCGAGGTGATGCGCGCCCATCGTCCGCTCGCCCTGGCCGACCTCGTCGCGGAGATCCGCGCCGGCGACGTGCGCCCCGGCGGGATCGCGGTGACCTTCGACGACGGCTACCGCGACAGCCTCGCGTCGGCGGCGCCCGCGCTCGAGCGGGCGGGCGGCCCGGCGACGGTGTTCGTCACGACCGGGTTCACGGGCACCCGTGACGCGGTCTGGTGGGAGGAGCTCGACGACCTGGTCCTCACCGGGCCGCCGCCGTCGCCCGTCGTGACGCTCCAGGGGCGCGGCGAGACGCGCACGTTCCGCTTCGACGGGCCCGGGGGCCCGAGCGGAGCCGGCATCGAGATCTGGGCCTGGATCCGCACGTGGCCGCTCGAAGAGATCCAGGCCGTGCTCGCGGAGCTGCGCGCGTGGCGCGGGCGCGGGCCGCTGCAGCGCGACGACACGCTGCGGGTCATGGACGTGGACGAGCTGCGCCGGCTGCGCGGGCTCGGGCTGATCGACGTGGGCGCGCACACGCGCACGCATCCCGTGCTCGCCGTCCAGTCACCGGAGGTGCAGCGCGCGGAGATCACGGGGAGCCTCCGCGACCTCGAGGACCAGCTCGACCACCCGGTGCGCGGCTTCGCCTACCCGTTCGGCAAGCCCGGCGTGGAGTACACGTCGCAGACCGCCGCGATCGTGCGCGAGGCCGGGTTCGGCTGGGCCTGCGCGATCCATCCGCGGTCCGTGACCCGGCGCACGCGCGTCCACGAGATTCCGCGGCACGTCCCGCCCGACATCGGCGGCGCCGACTTCGAGCGCTGGCTGCGCGCGCGGCAGCACCCGCCCGGCGCCGCGCGCAGGTCCGCCGCGGCCGCGGTGCGCCGGGTCCGGGGCGCCGTCGCCGCGCGGCTTCCCGCCGGGCGCGCCTGACCTCAGCGCGCGGGCGCGCGCAGTGTGTAGCTCGTCCTGGTCGTCACCGGCGACCGGCCGGCCGGCGTGACGGTGACGGTCGCGATCGTCTTCAGCGTGCGGCGCGCCGCGAGGAGGCGCCGCGTCGAGGGCCCCAGCCGGATCGCAACG
>NZ_CALLZT010000121.1:0-3434 GCF_937858515.1 uncultured Gordonia sp.
GGCGCCCGCGGTCATGACGAGCACGACGATCGTCAGCGCGAACACCGACTCGTCGCTGAGCACATCACCCTTGCAGCTGTCGGGCAGGAGCTGGCCGCGCGAGGCCAGGGCGACGATGCCCGTGGACTGCAGCAACGCCAGCGCCACCGTCAGGTAGCGGGTGTACTGCGTCATCTTGGCCTGGCCGGACTGGCCTTCTTTGCGCAGCTGCTCGAAACGGGGGATCACGACGGTCAGCAGCTGCACGATGATGCTGGCGGTGATGTACGGCATGATGCCGATCGCGAACACGGCCAACTGCAGCATGGCGCCGCCGGAGAACATGTTGATCAACGCGTAGACCTGATTGTCTCCGGAGTTGATCTGGTCCATGCACTCGTTCACTACTTTGTAGTTCACGCCCGGGGACGGGATGGTGGCGCCGAGGCGGTACAGGATGACGATGCCGATGACGAAGAGGATCTTCTTCCTCAGGTCCGGCGTCCTGAAGGCCGCGACGAGGGGGGAGAGCACTAAGTTCCTCCTAGTCCGGGGTGGTGTCGGCCGAAATGGCCGGGAACGTCTTGTGAAACTCTAACAGTGAGACCGGATTCGCCTCGTCGGCCACCGTGTGACCAGGGAAAATGCCGGGTTGAGGAGATTTCGGCCCGCACGGGGGCCGCACGCGAACCGCAGCGAGCCGCCGAACGAGAGCGGCGTGTGACGCTGCTCTCGTCCGGCGGCTCGTGGGCGTGTCAGAGCTCGGAGACGCTACCACCGGCGGCGGTGATCTTCTCCTTGGCCGCGCCGGTGAACTTGTTGGCGGTGACGTTGACGGCCACCGACAGGTCGCCGTCGCCGAGCACCTTCACCAGCTTGTTCTTGCGAACGGCGCCGGCGGCGACGAGGTCGTCGACGCCGATGGTGCCGCCCTGCGGGAACAGCCGGGCGATGTCGCCGACGTTCACGACCTGGTACTCGACCCGGTTGCGGTTGGTGAAGCCCTTGAGCTTCGGCAGCCGCATGTGGATCGGCATCTGGCCGCCTTCGAACGCGGCGGGCACGTTCTTGCGGGCCTTGGTGCCCTTGGTGCCGCGACCCGCGGTCTTACCCTTGGATCCCTCACCACGACCCACACGGGTCTTCTCGGTCTTCGCACCCTCTGCGGGGCGAAGATGATGGAGCTTGATGGTCATTTGCTTAAACCTCTTCGACTGTCACGAGGTGGCGCACCACGTTGATCAGGCCGCGGTTCTGCGGGGTGTCCTCGCGGGTGACGGTCTTGCGGATACCCTTCAGACCGAGGGTGCGCAGGCTGTCACGCTGGTTCTTCTTGGTACCGATGGTGCCCTTGACCTGGGTGATCTTCAGTTCTGCCATTGGTCTTACGCTCCCTGGCCGGCCCGGGCGCGGAGCATACCGGCCGGTGCCACATCTTCGATCGGGAGGCCACGACGGGCCGCGACCTCTTCGGGACGCTGCAGCATCTTGAGAGCCGCAACGGTGGCGTGGACGACGTTGATCGCGTTGTCGGAGCCGAGGCTCTTGGCGAGAACATCGTGCACACCGGCGCATTCGAGCACGGCACGCACCGCGCCACCGGCGATCACACCGGTACCGGGGCTGGCCGGGCGAAGCATCACGACACCGGCAGCGGCCTCACCCTGGACGGGGTGGGTCACGGTGCCGCCGATCAGCGGGACGCGGAAGAAGTTCTTGCGAGCCTCTTCGACACCCTTCTGGATCGCGGCCGGAACTTCCTTGGCCTTGCCGTAGCCGACGCCGACGAGGCCCTGGCCGTCGCCCACCACCACGAGTGCGGTGAAGGAGAACCGGCGGCCACCCTTGACGACCTTGGACACGCGGTTGATCGCGACGACGCGCTCAAGCTGGTTGCGGTCCTGGTCGCGATCGCGGCCACCGCGGTCACGACGCTCGCCGCGGCCGCGACGCTCGTTGCTGTTGTTGTTGTCGTTTCCGGCGGGTCCGTTTCCGCCGTCACGCTGACGTCCGGGCATCAGAGGTTCCCTCCGGTCACTGTGGTGTTGCTGGTCGAGATGGTCATCAGAAGCTCAGGCCTCCCTCGCGGGCGGCGTCGGCGAGCGCGGCGATCCGGCCGTGGTAGTCCTTGCCACCACGGTCGAACACGACGGCCTCCACACCGGCTGCCTTGGCGCGGGCGGCGATCAGCTCGCCCACCTTGGCCGCGTGTGCCGACTTGTCGCCGTCCACAGCACGCACGTCGGCCTCGATCGAGGACGCGGCGGCAAGGGTCTTGCCGGCGAGGTCGTCGATGAGCTGCACGTGGATGTGGCGGCTGCTGCGCTTGACGGCCAGACGGGGACGCTCGGCGGTGCCGGCGACCTTCTTACGCAGACGGAAATGGCGGTTCGCGGTCGAGGTACGACGGCGAGTCGAGGCGTCCTTGCCGAGCGGCTTGCGATCGATCTTGGTTTCACTCATGGCTTACTTACCCGTCTTTCCGACCTTGCGACGGATCTGCTCACCCTCGTAGCGAATGCCCTTGCCCTTGTACGGGTCGGGGCGACGCAGGCGGCGGATGACCGCCGAGATCTCGCCGACTTTCTGCTTGTCGATACCCGACACCGAGAACTTGGTGGGCGTCTCGACGGCGAAGGTGATGCCTTCGGGAGCCTCGATCGGCACGGGATGGCTGTAACCGAGCGCGAACTCGAGGTCCTTGCCCTTGGCCTGCACGCGGTAGCCGACACCGAAGATTTCCATCTTGTTGGTGTAGCCCTGGGTGACGCCGATGACGAGGTTGTTCACCAGAGACCGGTTGAGGCCGTGCAGGGCACGGCTGCGGCGCTCGTCGTTGGGTCGGGTCACCACAATGTTGCCGTCTTCCTGAGCGACCGCGATGGGCTCGGTGACGGTGTGGGTGAGCTCGCCCTTGGGGCCCTTCACGGTGATGTTCTGGCCGTCGATCGAGACGGTCACACCGGCGGGGATGGCGATGGGATTCTTACCGATACGTGACATATCTTCTAGCCTCCCTTACCAGACGTAGGCGAGGACTTCGCCGCCCACGCCCTGGTTGGCTGCCTGACGATCGGTGAGCAGACCGGACGACGTGGAGATGATGGCCACGCCGAGGCCGCCCAGGACCTTGGGCAGGTTGGTGGACTTCGCGTACACCCGCAGACCCGGCTTGGAGACGCGGCGCAGACCGGCGATACTGCGTTCACGGCTCGGGCCGTACTTGAGGGAGACGACGAGGCTCTTGCCGACCTCTGCATCTTCGGTGCGGAAGTCTGTGATGTAACCCTCGCGCTTGAGGATCTCGGCGATAGCCACCTTGATCTTCGACGACGGAAGGGTGACCTCGTCGTGGTACGCCGAGTTGGCGTTGCGCAGACGTGTCAAAAAGTCTGCGATCGGGTCAGTCATGGTCATGGTTGACCGTCAACCTTTCTCGTAGTGGTTCCCATACA